>JBEKVA010000109.1:0-11256 GCA_049514475.1 Spirochaetia bacterium | reverse complement strand
TGGCGTTTCTCGCCCTGCTGGGAGCCGCCGTCGGGCTGATCATGGGGGCATTCTTTGGAGCCGCCGAGGGCATCACCTCCCGCATCAAGGCGAGGATCCCGCGGGGGATGCTCGTGGGGGCGCTCATCGGCCTGGTGGGGGGCGCCGTCGGGGCGCTGGCCGGGCAGGCAGCCCTGTGGCTGATCGGGGGGATCTTCCTGCTCTCCTACCGCAACCTGCAGTGGGTCGTGCTGCCGGTGTCCCGCGCCATCGGGTGGGCCGTGCTCGGCATTTTCGTCGGGGCGGCGGAGGGCGTACGGGCCCGCTCGGCGAAGAAGATCCTCGTCGGGGTGTTGGGCGGCCTCATCGGGGGCCTTCTCGGCGGGGCGGCGCTGGAATACTCGCGCCTCCTCCTTCCCCATTTCGCGTTCTTCCGGCTCCTGGGGCTCGTCATCCTTGGGCTGGCCATCGGGCTTTTCTACGGGCTCATCGAGCAAGGCATGTCCTTCGGGGTGCTGCGCATCCTCGTGGGCGATCTGAAGGGAAAGGAGTTCCTGCTCAACCAGAGGAGGATGCGCATTGGGCGATCCCCCCGCGCGGAAATCGCACTTCCAACGTATACCGACCTTGCCGAGGTGCAGGCCGACATCCGCATCAGGAAAGGGGAGCCGGTCCTCGCAAACCTCGACAGCGATTATCCGGTGCTGGTCAACGAGGAGAAGGTGAAAGAGAAGAAGCTGAAGCTCGGGGATGTCATCAAGGTCGGGTCCGCCAAGATCTTCTACAAATTCGGATGAGGGACAGGCAGATGAAGAGACTGATTCGCGGGGCCATTCTGGTCCCGCTCGTGCTCGCGATTGCCGCCGTTGGGGCCTCGGCCCTGAACATCAGCATCGCGCAGATCGATACCTCGGATCTCCTCCTGGGCCAGAAGGTGGGAGCGTACACCAGCGTTACTGATGACAACGGGGAGCCGGTGACGGGTCTTCAGCAGGAAGCATTCAAGCTTTTTGAATCACCCGACGGGCTTCGCTACACCGCCGTTCCGCAGATCCTAGGCTTTGAAGGGAACGCGGGCGCCAATGAAGGCATCACGTTCCTGCTCATGATCGACAACTCGGGGAGCATGTACGATACCTTGGACGGATCGAAGACAACCGATCCACCCAGCATGCGCGTGACCCACGCGAAGGATGCCGTGCGCAGGTTCCTGGAAAGCATGACGAGTCCCTCGGACAGGGTAGGGCTGGTGGCTTTCAACACCCGCTACCTCATGCTGACCCCGCCGACCGCTGACAAGGAGCGGATTTCCGCCGCCCTGGACCAGATCAAGAGGCCTGTCCCTGACGAGGCGTACACCGAGCTCTACGGAAGCCTGGCCGCAGCCCCGCAGGAGTTTGCAGGCATCAGGGGGCGCAAGGTCATCATCGCGCTGTCCGACGGGGAGAACTTCCCCTTCTTCGTGCACTCGGGAAGGGTGCACCCCGTGTATGGCAGGCACGTCTTTATTCCATCAGAGCCTGTCACCGCCAACCAGGAAGAGGGGATTTCCGTGTACGGGATCAACTTCGGCACCGGCGGCGAGATGGACAAGAACCTCCGCGCCATTGCCCGTGAAACCGGGGGCAGGGTCTTCGAGGCAGCCAGCGAGGAGCAGCTTGCCGGCGTCTACCAGGCCATCCACAGGCAGGTTGCCGGCGAATACCTGCTCACCTATCGCGCCTCGATGACACCCGCCGAGAAGAAATACCTGCAGGTGACGGTGAGCGATCAAGGGCAGGAGATTTCGGGCACGCGATTCTACTTCTCCAGCGTCGTCTTCGGTCTTCCCCTGCCGATGCTGTCCGCGGCGCTCATCCTGCCGTTCGTGCTGGGCTTCCTGCTCCTGTGGCTCCTCACGCTGCTGAAGCTGGAGAGAAGGCCGGGCCCTGCCAGCCTCGAGGTGCTTCAGACGCGCGTGGGCAGGCCCGTCACCCGGGTGATCCCGCTGGGGACGGCCAAGACGGTGATCGGCGGCAGCGCCAAGGCTGACCTGACGATCGTCGGTGCGCCGCAGCTCAAGGAAGAGCACGCCACCATCCTCTTCGATCCCAAGGACAAGAGCTACACGGTGGTGGGCAGCGGCGACATCACGGTGAACAACCAGCCGGTCAGGACGCGAAAGCTCGAGCCGGGGGACGTCATCGATGCCGGCGGGGCGACCATCGTCTTCGATGACCCGAAGAAGCCTTGACGCGCCTGCCCCCGCGTGCAAGGATGGGCGCGGTTCTGCCGGTAGAACAGCGCGAGAGAGAATTCCGCGGGCGGCGCACGTGCGCGCCAAGAGACGCAAGTTCGCGTCCGGGGACGCAAGCTCGCGTCCGGGAATCGCCGAAGGGGCAAGCAGCGGACCGATACACACGCGGGACGCTGAAACTCTCAGGCAGAAGGATCGCGCTGGGACGGCACTCTGGAAAGTCGCCGCATGCGCCGGGCACCTGCCGGCGCGCAAACGCACCTGACGGTGCATGAAGTGCGGCCGCCGAAGGGGCAATCCCGCGGTGAGCGCCCACGCGCCGCCCCGGGAGCAATCTCTCAGGCTGATGACAGAGGAGAACGGGACGGTCCGTTCTCTTTTTTTGTCGCCGCGACCGCGAAGCGGGCGCGACCCCTGGGAGGCTGCATGGAAACAAAGCTGCACGGCTGGCACCTGCGCGCCGGCGCCCGCATGGTCGACTTCGGCGGATGGGACATGCCCGTCCAGTACGAGACCGGCCCGCGCGAAGAGCACATGCGCGTGCGCTCCGCCGCGGGGCTCTTCGACATCGACCACATGGGAAGGATCGAGGCAAGCGGCGCAGGCGCCCTGGATTTCCTGCAGCGCGTGCAGACCTGGGACCTCTCCCTTCTTTCCCCGGGCCGCGCGCACTACGGCATGCTCCTCAACGAGAGCGGCGGCATCATCGATGACATCTTCGTCTACCGCATGGATGACTCCCGCCGCTGGCTCGTCGTGGTCAACGCCGGCAACGCGGCCAGGGACAGGGCGTGGCTGGACACCCAGGCCCGCGGGTTCGACGTCACCCTCCGCGACAGGAGCATGGACACCTGCATGCTCGCCCTCCAGGGACCTTCTGCACGCGCAATCCTCCAGAAGCTCTGCCCCGACACCGACCTCTCGGCCCTGAAGCACCACCGCGTTGCAGAGCTGCGCGTGGCAGGCGCCGCGACAATCCTCTGCACCAGCGGCTACACCGGGGAGCCCGGCTACGAAATGCTCCTGCCCGCCGAGGGATGCGAGAAGCTCTGGACCGCGCTCCTGGAAGCGGGCGCCCCGGAACGGCTGATCCCCTGCGGCCTTGCCGCGCGAGATTCGCTGCGCGCCGAGGCGTGCCTCCCCCTCTACGGCAACGAGCTGGACGAGAACACCGACCCCATTGCCGCAGGACTTGCCCGTGCGGCGGTGAAGCTCGAGGGCCACGACTTCATTGGCCGCAGGGCCCTGGCCGCTCTCGCCCTGCGCCCGCCGAAGCAGCTCCTGGCCGGCTTCCAGATGGAAGAGCCGGGAGTGCCCCGCCACGGGTACGCCATTGTCGACGGGGGCAGGCCCGTCGGACGCGTGACAAGCGGGTTGTTCAGCCCGAGCACGGGAAAGTATGTCGGCATGGGCTACGTGGATGCCGCTCTTGCGGCAAAAGGACGTCAGATCGGCATCGTGATACGGGATTCAGCGAAGAGCGCGCACATTGTCGAGCGGCCCTTCTATACATCGCCACACTGGAGGTAACCGATGGACTACAAGATTGACGAGAAAGTCCGCTACACGAAGACGCACGAGTGGGTGCGCGTGGAAGGCGGGGAGGCGGTGATCGGCATAAGCGACTACGCGCAGAACAAGCTCTCCGACGTGGTGTTCGCCGAGCTGCCCGAGGTGGGAAAGCTTCTGAAGGCCGGCGCGGCGTGCATGGTCATAGAGTCCGTGAAAGCGGCGGAAGAGGTCTTTGCGCCGTTGAGCGGCGCCGTGGTTGCCCGCAATGAGAAGCTGGTGAAGGCTCCCGAGCTGGTGAACACCGACCCCTTCGGCGAGGGCTGGCTCGTCCGGGTGAAGGTGGCTGATGCAAAAGAGCTTGCATCGCTCATGGATGCCGGCGCCTATCGCGCATTCATCGCCACATTATGAGCTTCATCCCCAACACCGACAGCGACCGCGCGCAGATGCTCTCCGCGGTCGGTGCCGCATCGACGGCCGACCTCTTCCGCGACGTGCCGCGGGAGCACCTCTTCCCGGCCCTTGACCTGCCGCCGGCGCTCTCCGAGCAGGAGATCCTGGCCGAGCTGGACGGCCTGTCCGGTCGCAACGCCGACTGCGCGCACACACCGTGCTTCCTGGGCGCCGGCGCCTATCACCACTTCATTCCCGCCGTCGTTGACTTCGTGATCTCCCGCTCGGAGTTCGCCACCGCGTACACCCCGTACCAGCCAGAGATCAGCCAGGGCACGCTGCAGGCCATCTTCGAGTACCAGAGCATGATCGCGCGTCTCACCGGCATGGAAGTATCGAACGCCTCCCACTACGATGGGGCAACCTCCACGGCAGAAGCCGTGGTCATGGCGCTGAACGTGAGCCAGCACCAGCGGAAGCGCATCCTGCTTGACGGCGGCGTGCACCCCCATTACCGCGCCGTGGTGCGAACCTACACGCAGGGCATGGACGTGGAGATTCGCGGCGACGAGCAGGCGGGCGCGCCGCTGCCCGACCTCGCGGCAGCCTGCGATGAGACCACCGCCTGCGTCGTGGTGCAGAGCCCCGATTTTTTCGGCAGGCTCATTCCCCCGAAGAGCCTCTCCGACCTGGCGAAGAAGGCGCACGCCTGCGGCGCACTCCTCGTCGTGGTGGCCAACCCGGTGCCCCTGGGCATCCTGGTGCCGCCGGGGGAGCTGGGCGCCGACGTGGTGGTCGGGGAAGGCCAGGCCCTGGGCAACTCCCTTGCCTTCGGCGGACCCTACCTTGGCTTCTTTGCTTTCCGCCGCGAGCACATCAGGCGCTCCAGCGGCAGAATTGCAGGAGAGACGCTGGACAAGCGGGGAACGCGCGGCTACGTGTTCACCCTGAGCACGCGCGAGCAGCACATCCGCAGGGAGAAGGCCACATCGAACATCTGCACCAACCAGTCGCTGAACGCGCTGGCCGCGGCCGTGTACATGGTCTCCCTGGGACCGCGGGGCCTTGCGAAAGCCGCCGAGCTGTCCTGGCAGAAGGCGCATTATGCGGCCGACCAGGCTGCCCGGCTTCCCGGGTACTCGGTGGGGAAGGCCGACTTCTTCCACGAGTTCGTGCTGCAGTGTCCCCGGCCCGCGGCGGAGATCAACCGCAGGCTGTTCGACGATCACGGCATCATCGGCGGGCTCGACCTGGGCAGCGAGTTTCCGGGACGGGAGAAGCAGATGCTGGTGTGCTGCACGGAGATGAACAGCCGCGCCGAGATCGACCGGCTGGTCGGGGCGCTGAAGGAGGCAGGCAATGCCTGAGCCGTTGATATTCGAGATGTCCCGCGCCGGGCGTGAAGGGGTCGCGCTGCCCGCGTGCGACGTGCCCCTGACGCCGCTCCCCCCTGAGCTGCGCCGCGCCTCCCTGCCGCTGCCCGAGGTCTCAGAGATCGATGTCGTGCGCCATTACGTGCGGCTTTCCCAGCTGAACTATGCCGTGGACATCGGCCTGTATCCCCTGGGCTCGTGCACCATGAAGTACAATCCCAAGGTGAACGAGGTTGCCGCGCGGCTTGCCGGCTTTGCCGCCATACACCCGCTGCAGGAGGCCTCCACGGTGCAGGGGGCGTTGTCTCTGATGTGCTCCCTGCAGGAGATGATCGCGGAGATCGGGGGCTTCCACTCGGTAAGCCTGCAGCCGTCTGCGGGAGCGCACGGCGAGCTCACCGGGATCCTCATGATACGCAAGTATCACACCGACAGGGGACAGAAGAAGCGGACGCGCATCCTGGTGCCCGATTCGGCACACGGCACCAATCCCGCTTCCACCGCCATGGCGGGATTCGAAGTCGTGGAGATTCCCTCCGATGCGCGGGGCAACGTCGACCTGGTGGCGCTGCGGGCGCAGCTTGATGAGCGGGTGGCCGGTCTCATGCTGACAAACCCCAACACCCTCGGCCTTTTCGAGGAGAACCTCCTGGAGGTCACGCGGCTGGTCCACGAGGCGGGCGGCCTGGTGTACGGGGACGGTGCGAACTTCAATGCCATCCTCGGTGTCGCAAAGCCGGGCAGGATGGGCATCGATGTCATGCACTTCAACCTGCACAAGACCTTCTCCACGCCGCACGGCGGAGGGGGACCGGGATCAGGGGCCGTGGGTGCCGTCGAGGCACTTGCCGAGTACTTGCCGGGTCCCGTGGCGGCGAGGATGGGGGACGGGGATGCGGCGCGCTACAGGTGGCGCCAGCCGGCTCACCCAATTGGCAGAATGAAAAGCTTCCATGGCAATTTCGCAATCCTGGTCCGCGCGTACACCTACATCCGCATGCTAGGGCCGCTGGGGCTTCGGGCCGTTGCGGAGAACGCGGTGCTCAATGCCAACTACCTGCAGGCGCGGCTGAAGGACACCTACCCGGTGCCGCACGCCGACCGCACCTGTATGCACGAGTTCGTGGCGCAGGGAAAGCTCGCCGGTGCGCCCGATATCAGGGCGCTGGACATCTCCAAGCGGCTGATCGACCACGGGTTTCACCCGCCGACAAACTACTTCCCTCTCATCGTGCCCGAGGCGCTGATGATCGAGCCCACGGAGACCGAAAGCCTGGAAACGCTTGACCGTTTCGTGGATGCGCTGAAGGAGATCGCGCGGGAGGCGGTGGAAAATCCCGAGCTCCTGCATGACGCGCCGCACTCTTCGCCGGTGCGCCGCATGGACGAGGTGAAGGCGGCAAAAGACCTGAAGGTGACGGCCCGCTAGCGGAGTACCGCAGCTGGAGTAGCGCGGGGGCCGGGCCGCCGGCCCCCACGGTGCACTCCCCTTACACTGAGATGTACTGCGTCATGTAGCGCCTGCTCAGCACGAGGGCGGCTTTGCGGCTGTCCAGGTTCTCCTCGAAGGCGCGGTCCTCGACCTCGATGCAGGAAGGCCCCGCGTACTTGATGTCGGTCAGCGCGGAAATGAACTTTCCCCAGCTCACGTCCCCCAGCCCGGGCAGCTTCGGCGCGTGGTACTCCAGGGGTGTCGCGAGGATGCCCACTTCATCGAGCTTGTCCTGACGGATCTTGGCGTCCTTGATGTGGACGTGGAAGATCCTGTCCTTGAACTCGTAGAGGGGCTTCACGTAGTCGATCATCTGCCAGATCAGGTGCGAGGGATCGTAGTTGAGGCCGAAGCTCTTCGAGGGGATCTCGGTGAACATCCTGCGCCAGATGGCGGGAGCATAGGCCATGTTCTTTCCTCCTGGCCACTCGTCCTGGGAGAAATACATGGGGCAATTCTCGATTGCCACCTTCACACCTTTCCCCTCGGCGAAGCGTATGATCTCAGGCCACACGGCCGCAAACTTCTTGAAATTGTCCTCCATGCTCTTCGCGGGATCACGGCCGATGAACGTGTTCACCACCCCGACCTCCAGCTGCGCCGCGGCGGCGATCACCTTCTTGATGTGCTCGCGGTAGAACGCGGCGTTCCGTTCGTCAGGGTCAAGGGGATTGGGATAGTAGCCGAGCCCCGAGATTGCGACCCTGCTTTTTGCAAGAGCCGCCTTTATCCGCGCCGCTTCCGCCGGGCTCATGCCGTCCGCGTCGATGTGGGTGACACCCGCGTAGCGCCGCTCCGCCTTGCCCCGGGGCCAGGACATGAGCTCGACGAAGGCAAATCCTTCCTGCGCAGCGAAGGCGAGGATCTCCTCGAGGCTGCACTCGGCAAGGATTGCGCTGACGAACCCGATTCCCTTCATTTTGTGTCTCCTTTTTCCTGCACGCGGGCCCAGGCGCGCTGCTCGTTGCTCGACAGTATCTTCTCGCACAGGGTGAGCTCCCGCAGCCCGTCCTTGAACGTCGGGAATGTCGGCTGCCCGACGGCACCCCCGCCGATATGGTCATAGATTTCCCGGAACATCTGCTTGGAGGTGTCGGGGAACGCCTCGTTGTGCCCGCCGGGGAAGCTGATGAGGCTTCTCACCTCGGGGTACACGAGGGAGGGGTCCTTCATCATCACCTCGTTGTTGCCGTCCCGCCTGCCGATCCAGAGGCTGTTGGGCGCCTCCGACTCCCACGCCACCGCGCGGCGGGAGCCGTCGATCTCGAAGGAGATCCTGTTCTTCCTTCCCGCGGAGACCTGGCTGACGGTGAGCGCCCCGCGCGCACCCGTGTGGAAGCGGAAGAGGATGGTGGCGTAGTCCTCCGTGGAAATGGGAACCTCCGCGTAGTCCCCGGGCTGCAGGACCTTTCCCGCGTAGGTCTCCACCGGCTTCAGGGGCTTCTTGCGCGTCGGGTGGAACGTGGCAAAGTCCGCGAAGACCTCGACGATGCGCAGTCCCGAGATGTATTCGATGAGGTCCATCCAGTGCGAGCCGATGTCCGCGACGGCGCGCGAGCGGCCGGAGAGCTTCGGCTCCAGGCGCCAGTTGTAGTCCGTGGCATAGTAGAGCCAGTCCTGCAGGTAGCTGCCGTGGATGGAGAAGATGTCTCCCAGCTCTCCCTTCAGCGCCATCTGCTTCACCTGGCGCATCAGCGGATAGTAGCGCACGTTGAAGTGCACCGCGTTGACCAGCTTCTTCTCCGCGGCCAGGCTCACCAGGGCGGCGGCCTCCGCCTCCTCGACGGCAAGGGGCTTTTCGCAGACGACGTGCTTGCCGGCCTCCAGGGCCCTGCGTGTCATCTCGAAGTGCAGGTAGTTCGGGCTGCAGATGTGCACGGCGCGCACGTCATCGCGCTCCAGCAGCTTTTTGTAGTCTCCGTATGCGTGGGCAACCCCCAGGCTTGCCGCCTTTGCTTTTGCCGTGGCCTCGTCGACGTCCGCGAGTGCGACGACCTCGACGCCGGGGAGCCGACGCAGCGCCTCGATGTGCGCGGGTCCGATGAAACCGGTCCCGATGACCCCAACCGGGATTTTCGTCATGCCTTTCCTCCCGTATGAACTTTGGCGGACCCGCATCGCGGCGGGCCCCGCCTGGTCAAGCTCCTGTTTCGGCCGCGCGCATCGCCACTCATCCTCCCCGCGCGAACTCGGGGTAGAGGGTCATGCCGCCGTCGAGGTACAGGGTGGCCCCGTGCACGTAATCGGAATCGTCCGATGCCAGCCACACGATGGCACGGCCCGCGTCCTCCACCTCTCCGATCCTTCCGTAAGGAATCAGGTTGAGGAGCGTCCGCTGGTACTCCTCGGGGGACGTGAGCTTCTCCACGTTCATCGGGGTGCGCATGGCACCGGGAGACAGGCTGTTCATGCGGATCTTCAAGGGCGCAAGCTCCTGCGCGGCGCTTTTCATCAGCATCATGATCCCGCCCTTGGCCGCCGCGTAGTTGACGTGTCCCGCCCAGGGGATGATGTCGTGCACCGAGCTCATGAAAATGATCTTGCCCATGGCGCTGGAGATCTTCTTGTCGATGCCCTGCCGCTTGAAGGCGCGCACCGCCTCCCGGGCGCAGAGAAACATACCGGTGAGGTTCGTGCCGATGACCCCCTGCCACTGGTCCATCGTCATCTCGTCGAAGGGTGCGTTCATCTGGAAGCCCGCGTTGTTGACCAGGATGTCCAGCCGTCCCAGCTTCTCATTCATGAAATCGAACATGGCGAGCACGTCGCGCTCCTGCGAGACATCGGCCTTGAAAAGAAACGCGCGCCGGCCCATTGCGGTGATCTCCCGCGCCACGCTTTCCGCCCCGGCCGTGTCCGAGCGGTAGTTCACCACGACATCAGCTCCCGCGGTCGCAAGGGCGACTGCTGCCCCCGCTCCCAGCCCCTTGCTGGCGCCGGTGACGAGCGCGCGCTGGCCGGCGAGGACCGTGTACATCGGCCGCTCGGGCATCTCATTCGGCGGTGTGTAATTGGCGTCCATTCCTTCAGCTCCTTTCGCTCAACGGCCCGGCAGTCCGAGGTCCGCGGACCGGTTTCGGCCCGCATATTTCGTCGGCACGCGGCAGACCCGGTAGGGCGGCTCGAAGTCATCGTCGAAGGTGCCAATGAGGAGGGGTGTAAAGGGTCCCGGATGCCTGTTCGTGCCCATGTGTCTCTCGGGATACCGATGCGGTATAACATGGTCGGCGGGCACCGTCAAATCTTTTTTATCGGCTGCAACACTTGACCGGGCGGCCAACATGTGCATCTGCTGGTGGTGTATCGCGGAATGTAGCCAATGATAACCGTCATCGGAAGCGCAAATATTGATTATGTGTGCTACGCCGAACGGATCCCGTGTCTCGGGGAAACGGTTGCGGGCAGCGTGTTCCTCGTCGCTGCCGGCGGCAAGGGGGCCAACCAGGCCGTTGCAGCCGCCCGTCTTGGCGCCGACACGACGCTGCTGACGAAGCTCGGCGGCGAAGACAGGTACGCGGGACTGCTGACCGACGGCTTCAAGGCCGCGGGAGTGGACGTGTCCCGCATCGGCTTCGTGCCGGGCAGCTACTGCGGGTGCGCCCTCATCATGGTGGACCGCCAGGCGCACAACATCATCGGCATCGTGCCCAACGCCAACGCCTGTATCAATGCCGCGTACATCGACGAGAACCGCCCGCTGATCGAGGCGTCGCGGGTCCTGATCGTCGAGTTCGGCGTTCCCGCCCCAGCCGTCGAGTACGCAATCGCCATGGCCAGACACGCCGGGGTCATGACGCTCGTGAACCCGGCGCCGGCCCGGCCCGTGAAGGACGCATTTTACGGGAATGTCGATATCATCGTTCCCAATGAAACCGAGGCAGAAGCCCTTACCGGCCTGAGGTTGTGCGGTCCGAAAGACTTGAAGGATGCTGCCCGCTTTTTTCACGACAGGGATGCGGAGCGGGTCGTCATCACCCTCGGCGAGAAGGGGGTGTTCGTCTCGGACGGCCGCAGGAGCACCCTCATCCGGGGCCATGCCGTGAAAACGGTGGACACCACGGGAGCGGGGGATGCGTTCATCGGGGGGCTTGCCTGCGCCCTGGCCGAGGGCCGGGACATCTTCGAGGCGGCCCTCTTCGCAAACGCCGCGGCCGCACTGTCCGTGACACGCCCCGGGGCGGCCCAGTCGATGCCCGCGCGGCCGGACGTCGACGCGTTCATCCGGGCAGGAGGTTCGGATGGCTGATCGCATTGCCGAATTGAAGCAGCAG
>JBEKVA010000108.1:0-11256 GCA_049514475.1 Spirochaetia bacterium | reverse complement strand
GGCAGACGCCTATACCGCGGCGCCATCTCCCGTCTCCGTTTTCCTTGCGGGCATCGTGACCAAGGCTTCGGGCATCTTCGCCCTAATGCGCCTCGCGCAGTTCCTCATCGGGACCGGCGGCCCGGGCCAGATGCTCCTGCTGGTCGCGGGGGCGGCCACGGCCATCGGCGGGGCATTCCTCGCCCTCGGCCAGTCGGACATGAAACGGATGCTCGCCTACTCGAGCATCAGCCAGATGGGCTACATCGTGATGGCGCTGGGCGGGCAGCCGGGGCTTGCCCTCCTGGCCGCGGGGGTGCACTTCTTCAATCACGCGGTATCCAAGGCCCAGCTGTTCGCCAATGCGGCTGCCATCGAAGAGGGCCTGGGCACGCGGGACATGGACCGCATGGGCGGCATCGCGGCGCGGATGCCGGTGACGGGCGCCACGGCGGCCGTGGCAAGCCTTTCGATTGCGGGGCTGCCGCCGCTGGCCGGGTTCTGGAGCAAGCTCCTGATCGTGATCGCGCTCTGGCGGGCGGGCCAGCCGGTGTTCGCCGTGATCGCCATTCTCACCAGCCTCGTCACCCTTGCCTACTTCCTTTCCCTGCAGAGACGCGTGTTCTTCGGAAAGATTCTCCCCGCGTGGGGCGCGGTGAAAGAGGCGGGGGCGGGAATGCTCGTGCCGGTGATCGTCCTGGCGGCAATCACGGTGGCATTCGGAGTCGGTTTCCCCTTCCTCCTGCCACTGCTCCTGGGAGGCGGCGTATGATCGTCATGACGATCGTCCTGGTCCTGCTGGTCCTCGCGGCGCTGTGGTCGTCCCTGACGACGCTGCTCCTGCGCGCCACCATCGCCCTGGCCCTCACCAGCGCGATGCTCGCCGTGGTGATGTACAGCCTGGGGGCCACCATCGCCGCGGTGCTGGAGCTCTCCGTGTGCGCCGGGCTGATCTCCGTCGTGTTCGTGAGCGTGATCAGCCTCACGCAGAGAAAGCCCTTCAAGGATTACGTGGTGCGCCGCCTGAGCAGGATGCGCAGGTTCTGGCCGCTGCCGCTGGTGATGATCGTCGCCGGGGTGGCCCTCTCCTTCGTGCACACCCCGGTGCAGATCGTGGTGCCGCTGCCGGACGGCGGGGGGGACGTGCGCACGGTGCTCTGGAACCTCCGCCAGCTCGACCTCTTTGGCCAGATCCTCATCCTCCTGGCCGGTGTCTTCGGCGTGCTCGTGCTGTTCAAAAGGGAGGAAAAAGATGGTGATTGATATTCCGCAGTCCTTCTGGCTGTACTTCATCTTTTTCATCCTCCTGCTCGTCGACGGCCTGTGGTGCATGCTTGCCACCTACAACCTGCTGCGCATCCTCATCGGGCTGGAAGTACTGATGAAGTCGGTCACGTTCTTCCTCATCGTTGCCGGGTACCTGAGCGGCCGCATGGCCCTTGCCCAGGCAATGGTGATCACCGTGATCGTCATCGAGGTCGTCGTCGTCGTGGCGGCGGCCGGCATCATCCTGGGATTCTTCCGCAAGAACGATTCCCTGAACATCCGCCACACGCGGGACTTGAAAGGATAGCCGATGTCCATGCTGCTCCTGGTGCCGCCCGTCGCGCTGACGATCCTTGTCATGGTGGTGTGGGTCCTCTCGACCGCCAGCGGCTCCCTGTCGTTCAAACGCAAGGGAGCGCGCGGTGCGCTCGACAAGCCGTATGCCGGCGGAGAGACCATAGAGAAACACCGCGTGCAGATCGACTACGGTCAGTTCTTTCCTTTTGCGTTCTTTTTCACGATCCTTCACGTGGTCACCCTCGTCGTAGCAACGTCGCCCGCGCGCACCCTTCAGGGACTGGCGATCGCCGTCATCTACGTCCTGGGCGCCCTGCTGGGTCTCTTCATCCTGTTCCGGAGGTAACGGCTCGCATGAGCGTTTTTCATAGAATCGTGCGCTGGGCTCAGCGCAAGTCCCCCTGGATCCTGCATTTCAACACGGGCGCCTGCAACGCCTGCGACATCGAGATCATCGCGGCCCTCACCCCGCGGTTCGACCTCGAAAGGCTGGGGGTCCAGCTGAAGGGCACCCCGCGTCACTGCGACATCATGGCCTGCTCGGGCCCCGTGACAAAGCAGATCAAGGACCGGCTGGTGCGCATCTACGAACAGGTGCCGGAGCCGAAGATCGTGGTTGCCATCGGCAGCTGCGCCACCAGCGGCGGGGTCTTCAACGGGCTGTACAACGTGGAGGGCGGCATTGACAAGGCCATCCCCGTCACCGCCTACATCCCCGGCTGTCCCGCAAGCCCGCAGGCGATCATCGACGGGTTCGTGAAGCTCATCAAGAGTCTCGAGGAGAAGAAATGAGCGATGTGAACACCATCGCCTCCGGTCTGCAGGCCGCCTTCGCCCTGCCGGAGGGGGCGCTGAAGGTACAGCGGGCAACCCGGCTGTGGATCGAGGTGGGCAGGGACCTGTTTCCCGCCGTCTTCGAGCATCTGGTGAAAAAAGAGGGCTTCACGATCCTGTGCACCATCACGGGCCTCGATCTCGGGGCTGACTTGGGATTCATCTACCACCTGGCGCGGGACGGAGGCATCATGGCCAACCTGAAGACCCGCTGCCTCAAGGGGGACTCGTTCCCCTCGGTGACCCCCACGTTCCCCGGCGCCTCGATTTACGAGGCGGAGCTGGTGGACCTGCTGGGCGCGCGCATTGACGGCCTGCCGCCGGGACCGCGCTATCCCCTGCCCGAGGACTGGCCCGAGGGAGAGCACCCGCTCCTGAAGGACTGGAAGCCGAAGGAGAAGCCCGTAGAGGCGGCCGGCACGGCGCGTCCTGCCACCGACACCGAGAGCGCGACGAAAAGGAGCCCAGGCGAATGAGTGACAGCGACAGGATCGTCACGGTACCCATCGGGCCCCAGCACCCGGCGCTGAAGGAGCCGGAGAGCTTCATGGTGGACCTGAGGGGGGAAAAGATCGACGCGGTGCGCATGCGCTTCGGCTACAATCACCGCGGCATAGAGAAAGGCTGCGAGCAGCGCTCCTACACGCAGGACCTGTACCTGGTGGAGCGCGTCTGCGGCATCTGTTCCTTCTCCCATTCCACCGCGTTCATCCAGGCGGTGGAGGAGATCGCGGGCCTGGAGCTGCCCGCGCGCGCAAGGTACATCCGCACGATCATCGCGGAGCTGGAGAGGCTGCACAGCCACCTGCTCTGGCTGGGCGTCGCGGGCCACGAGATCGGCTTCGACACGCTCCTGATGTACACGTGGCGCGACCGCGAGCAGGTGATGATCCTCCTGGCGCGTCTCACCGGCAACCGTGTCAACTACGGCATGAATACCGTCGGCGGCGTGCGCCGCGACATCGCCCCGGAGATGCTGCCGGAGATCCTGAAGGTCGTGGACTCCCTGGAGGAGCGCACCAAGTACTACATCGACCTGGCAATGCGCGAGCAGACGGTCATCCAGCGCCTTTCAGGGGTTGGCAAGCTTTCGAAAGAGGACTGCCTGCTCCTGGGCACCGTCGGACCCACGGCGCGTGCATCGGGGGTGGACCGGGACACGCGGCGCGACGATCCTTACGCGGCGTATGCCGAGGTGGACTTCAAGGTCATAGTCGACAACCACTGCGACGTGTACGGCAGGACAATCGTGCGCCTGGGCGAGCTGATGGAATCTTTTTCCATCATCCGCCAGCTTGTAAAAAAGATCCCCGACGGACCGATTGCCGTAAAGGCGCCCCGCCGCATTCCCGAGGGGGAGGCGGTGAGCCGCTACGAGGCCCCCCGCGGAGAGGATGTCCATTACGTGCGGGGCAACGGCTCGGAGAAGCCCGAGCGCGTAAAGGTACGGGCGCCGACCCTTGCCAACACGCAGTCGGTTGCAAAGATGCTGGAAGACGGGTACTTGGCCGACCTGCCGATCGTCATCGCCGCCATCGATCCCTGCTTCTCGTGCACGGACCGCATGGTGCGCCTGCGCGACGAGTCAGGCGGGCGTACGCTGAGCTGGGAAGAAGTCTCCCGCTACGGGGTGGAATGGCACAAGGCGCGCGGCATCGACTTTTCAAAGGTGCGCATGCCCTCCCCGGCACGGCCTTCGGGCCGAGCGGGTACTCCCGTATGAACGCGCTGCTGATCCTTGTCCAGATCATCCTTTTCCCGGGGCTGCTCTTCCTGGTCATCATGGGAATGGCGGGACAGTTCGTCGATCGGAAGCTCTACGCGCGGCTGCAGAACCGCGTGGGCCCCCCCTGGTATCAGCCGGTGGCGGACCTCTTCAAGCTCTTCGGCAAGGAGTCGGTCATTCCCGAGGAAGCTGACAGGCGGATGTTCACCCTTGCGCCGGTGTTCGCCCTCGGGGCGGTGGTCACCGCGTTCCTCTACATCCCGCTGTGGAGCCACAAGGCGCTGTTCTCCTTCTCGGGGGACCTGGTGGTGGTTCTGTACCTGCTTCTCATCCCCACGCTGACGTTTTTCCTCGGCGGCTGGTACTCGCGCTCGATCTTTTCCACGCTGGGCGCCGTGCGCTCAATCACGCAGCTTTTCGCCTACGAGATCCCGCTGCTCATCGCGCTGCTCTCCCCCGCCCTGCTGGCCAACACCTGGTCAATCGCGGGAATTGCCGACTATTACGGGGACCACCCGTGGCGGTGGTGCATCAACCTGATCGGTTTCGCCGTGGCGCTGGTCACCCTCCTGGGCAAGCTGGAACGGGTGCCTTTCGATGCGCCGGAGGCGGAAACGGAAATCGTGGCGGGAAGCTTCACGGAATACAGCGGCAGGCACCTCGCGTTCTTCCGCCTGGCAATAGATTCGGAGGCCATCGTCTCCTCCTCCCTGCTGGCGGCGATTTTTCTCCCCTTCGGCCTTTCGCTTCCCGTGTGGCTGGCGGTCATCGTCTACCTGGCGAAAATCGCCGGCATCCTCTTCATCCTGGCCCTCCTGCGCACCGTGTTCGCGCGCCTGCGCATGGACCAGATGATCAATTTCTGCTGGCGCTACGTAGCACCCATTGCTTTCCTCCAGGTCATCATCGACCTTGTAGTGAAGGAGTTCATCTGATATGGCAAAACATCGGGCTCTGGGCACGATGATCGAATCCGTGCTCGGTTCTCTTTTCAAGAAGCCGGCCACCATGCGCTACCCTTTCGAGAAGTTCCGCATGCCCAAGGACTTCCGCGGGCAGCCGAAGTTCAAGTCCGAGCTGTGCACCGGCTGCCGCCTGTGCATCCGCGACTGTCCTTCCCAGGCCATCACCATCACCAAGATCGGTGAGAAGAAGTTCGAGGCCTCCATAGATCTGGGCAAGTGCGTCTACTGCGCGCAGTGCGCGGAGACGTGCCCCCGCAAGGTGATCGACATCACCACCGAGTTCGAGCTCACCCAGCTGGAGCGCGGAAAGCTGAAAGTGACATTCCATGCCGACACCGGATCTGCTGCCTGCACTGAAGAGAGCGCTGGAAGCTGACGGCGCTCCCCCCGCGCCCGCGCGGCGGCCCGTGGCCGTTCTGGGCGTTGGCTCCGAGCTTCGCTGTGACGATGCCGCGGGGGGGCTGCTCGCTGCGGAGCTTTCCCGGCAGGCGCTGCCGGGGGTGCATGCACTGGACGGCGGCAGCGCTCCCGAGAACTGCACCGCGGAGATCCGCCGCATCGCCCCATCCCACCTGGTCATCGTGGATGCCGCCGACCTGGGGGAAAGCCCCGGGACCATCCGCGTCATCCCGCCTGCCGACATAAGCAGCACCTCCTTCGGCACCCATTCACTGCCCCTCAGCGTTCTTGCCGACTACCTGCGCACCGAGGTGGGATGCCGCGTGATCGTCATCGGCATCCAGCCGAAGTCCCTTGCCTTCGGCCAGGAGGTGTCCTCGGAAGTCGCACGGGCCGTCGCTGAAGCCGCCCTGGCCCTGCGCGCCTGTTTCACGGCTCCCCTGTAAGGCAGAGCCCGACTCCTCCCGCACCTCTCCCGTCGCATCTCCACCCCTGCACGGCAGCCTGTCCCCCACTGCATCGTCCCCGCACCTCCCTGCAAATTTCCCTTGACGGCAGTCCTGAAGTGCCGTTATTCTGGTGCTCGTTCCAGGACTCCGATCCTTCGCTCACTCTCTCTCAGAAAGAAATGCCATGGAGAAGAAGCAGAAGCGCGGAAAGCAGGAACTCCCCTCACTCATCCCCTCGGTGAAAAGCGAAGAAAAGCACCTTGCTGAGCTGCTGGTAACGGCCGGCAGCGATGCCTCGGCGTGCATCCGGGAGGCTGAAGCGGCAGCGGAGGAGAGCGTGCGTCTAGCCCGCGAGCAGATGCCGCAGAAGCTGAAGGACGAGCGCGCCCAGCGTCTGGCAACGATGAAAAAGCTCACCGAGGAGGAGCTGGGCAGGGCGCGAACACTCATTGCCCAGACCGAGGGTGAGGCCGCGGGGCGCATGGAGGAGGCGGTCCGCCGCATCGTGTCACTGGTCTGGCCGGGGGCACGTCCATGATCAGCGAGATGGCCGCCGTCGAGGTCATCGGCCCGCTGGAGCTTTTCACACCCGCCGTTGACCTCATCCAGGACTCGGGCGTTCTCCACATCGTGGAGACGCCGCTGGCTGGCGCCGGAGAGCCTTCCCTTCTCAGCAAGATCCACCTCAGCGAGGACCAGGCGCAGCAGAGGGAGTTCTGCGCCCGCACTTCGGTGACCCTCGACGAGATGATCGCGGAAATACCGGCGCACCTGGCGCGCTCCCTGGGCTCAGGCCGCGTGGTGAAGTCCCTCTACGAGAAATGGGACGCAGCGACCATGGAGGCGGTAAGCGCCCGCATGAAGGTCCTGCACGCGCGGGTGAGGACCTTCGTGCGGCGCGAGCGCAACCTCACCGACGACATCGGCGCGCTTGCCGTCTACGAGAAGGTGCTGGCGGCCTTTGCCCCGCTGGTGGAGACCCGCGAGCTGCCCAGGGACTTCGAGATGATCGGGGTCATGTTCGAGCGGAGGAACCGCCTGGCGCGGGACACGCTGCGCCGGGAAATCGAGAGGCTGACAGCGGGGAGCTTCCGTTTCCTGGAGCAGCCGCAGGACGGCGGGCGCGTTTCGGTGCTGATCGGCTTCCCCCGGCGCGAATCTGCCAAGGTGCGCGCGTTCGTGTCGAAGGCCGGCATCGGTGACATGGTCTTCCCGGCCCATCTCAGGGACAAGCCGTTCGAGGAGGCTTTCGCCGCCCTGCAGGAGGAGCTGGCGTCCCTGCGCGTGGCGCGGCGGGTCGTCCGCGGGCAGATGGAGAAGTTCTTCGAGGAGAATGCCGCGGAAATGCTCGCCCTGCAGCATCTCTGCCACGACCGGCTGTCGCGCTACGATGCCCTGCCGAAGTTCGCGCGCACGCGGCATGCATTCATCGTCCAGGGCTGGGTGCTGAAGGAGGGCCTGCCGCGCCTGAAGGATGCCCTTTCGCGCATCTCCTCGAGCGTCATCGCCGTGCGGGAGATCCCGAAACGCACGCTGGGGATCCCGCCGGTCCAGCTGGAGAACGCCCAGCCGGTGCGCTCCTTCGAGCCGCTGCTCTCCCTCCTCCCCCTTCCCCGCTATGGCACCCTGGATCCGACGATGTTCCTGGCCACCTTCTTCCCGCCCATCTTCGGTCTCATGCTGGCCGATGCCGGCTACGGCTTCATCCTGCTCGCGGCGGCCGGCATCCTCCTCGCCATAGCCCGGGGGCGCAGGATCGTGCGCAGCCTCTCATTCATCGCGGCAGCCTGCGGTTTCTTCACCGTGGTGTTCGGGTTCGTCTTCGGGGAGTTCTTCGGCGAAATGGGCCGCTCTTTCGGGCTTGCCCCCCTGTGGCAGGAGCGCTTCTCACTGGAAGCGGGCCGTTCGGCGCCGACACTGCTGGGCTACCTGATCCTCGCCGTGGCCGTGGGCGCGCTGCAGATCGTCTTGGGGCTTGTGCTGGGCATGATCAATGCCCGCCGGACGCGGGACCGCAACATGGCGCTGGGCAACCTCGCGCGTATCGCGGGGCTGGCCGTGCTGTTCTTCTTCGTGGGCAGGCTGGCGAAAGTCCTCCCGCCCATCTTCACCTCCTTCGGGTACGTGGCGCTGCTGCTGTTCCTCGTGATCATGATCTACCAGACGGTGCATCATCCCCTGCACGGGGTCCTGCTCCCGCTGGAAATCCTGAGCACCGTCGGCAATATCCTCTCCTACGCGCGGATCATGGCCATTGGCATGGCCTCCGTCGTGCTGTCCCTCCTGGCCAGCATGCTCGGGGGCATGGCGGGCAACATCGTGGTGGCGGTGCTCATTGTCGTGCTGGTGCACGCGCTGAATCTCGCCCTCGGGATCATCGATCCCACCATCCAGGGGCTGCGCCTGCACTACGTGGAGTTCTTTTCCAAGTTTTATCTCGGAGGCGGCGTGCCGTTCGCCCCGTTCAAAAAACTCGGAGGAGTCGCATCATGAAACGAAAAGCCCTGCTTCTTGTCCTCATGCTGATGGCGCTGTTCGCGGCCACTGTCCCCCTTGGAGCGCAGGAACAGAAAGAGGCCACCACGGCCCAGGAGCCGAAGAAAAGGGACATCACGGTGGGGCTGATCGCAGCGGCGGCCGCCATTGCCGTCGGCCTGTGCGCCATCGGGACCGGCCTCGCGCAGAGCAGGATCGGCGCCGCCGGGGCGGGAACCATCGCCGAGAAACCCGAAGCCGCGGGCACCATCATCCTCCTGCTGGCCATTCCCGAGACCATGGTCATCCTCGGCTTCGTGGTGGCAGTCGTCATGCTCTTCACACTCTGACGACCTTCCCATGGACACCGTGGAGGATGCCGGGCGGCTTTTCGGGGCACTGGAAGAGCGGGCTGCCGAGGAACGCGCCGCCACCCGGGCAGAGGCCGAAGCGCACGTGCGAGAGATCGAGGCTTCGGCCCAGTCACGCATCGCACTCCTGGAGGCCGACGCGCGGCGGAGCATGGAAAAGGAGCTCCTCGCCGAGGAGCAGCGCCTTCGCGGCGAGGTGCGCATGCTGTGGAGGAGCGAGCTGCTGGCAATGAAGCGCCGGCTTCTGTCGGAGGCATTCGCGCGCGCCCGTGTGGAAGTCGAACGGCTGTGCGAAACGCCGGCCTGCACCGAGGTGCTGAAGCTCCTTGCTTCCGAAGCGGCGGCAGCCGTGGGAGACCCGTGCACCGTCACGGTGGATCCCGGCACAGCCACGGTGGTTGCGGTCTCGGGGGACGGCGCGCGGAGCGCCGACAACAGCCCCCGCGAGCGCCTGCACAAGGCGGAGACCGCCCGGGAGGCGGAGATCGCCGAGCTGCTCTTCCCCCGGCGGGATCGCGCGTGAACGATTTCGACTACTTGAACGCCCGGGTGCGCGGCATGAGCACCCTGCTCCTCACCCGCGAGTTCTACGACCAGGTCCTCGCCGCGGCCGACGCCGGGGCTGCCCTGCTCATGGACGCCCTGCTCGCCTCCTCCTACGGGGAGGAGCTGCAAAAAGCCATGGCGGAACGCGCCGGGGGCTCCACCGTCCTTGCCATCGAGACGGCGGCGCGCAGGAGCGTCCACGCCGCGTTTTCGAAGATCCTCGCCATCGCTCCGCCGGAGCCGCGCCGCCTCCTCGCCCTGCAGATGAACCGCTGGGATGTCGCGAACCTGATGACGCTGCTGCGGGGCAAGCTCGCCGGTGCCACCCCTGCCGACGTCCTCTCCGCGGTCCTCCCCATTGGAGAGCTCGACGAGACCCAGTTGGGAGAGCTCGCCGCCGAAACCGATGTCACCGACATGGCGGATGCCCTGGTCACCTGGAAGCACGGCTTTGCCGCAACGTGGCGGCGTGCAATCAGGGAATGCAGGCCCCAGGATGACCGCAGGGCCCTGGAGACAGCCGTGTACCGCGCGTGGTTCGCCCTCGCCTTCTCCCAGCTCAATGCCCAGGACCCCCGGCACGCGCCGCTGCGCGATATCCTTCGCCGGCAGGTGGACCTGGCCAATGTCATCGCGCTCCTCGACCGTGTCAGGGGCAGGGAGCGCGGCGTCACCCGCGAGGCCCCCGCACCGATCCCCTGCGGCACGCTGCCGCATCCCCTGCTGGACGAGCTTGCCGCCTGCGAGTCTCTGGAAAGCGCCTTCGAAATATTGGAGGTCACGTACTTCGCCCCGGCAATAGAGAAGGGCATCCTCGCCTACGGCCAGACGCACAGCCTCGCCGTGATGGAACGCTTCCTGGAGGTCATCGTGGTCACCCAGGGCTGCCGGATGTTCCGCCAGGACGTCCTCAGCCTCGCCCTGCCGCTGGGATTCATCTGGCGAAAGTACAGCGAGCTGGTGAACCTGCGCATGCTGGCCCGCGGGGCCGTCTACCGCATGCCCGCCAACGCGGTGCGGGAGGGTATGGTCATTGTCTAAGGTGCTCGCGCTCCTCGGTCGTGACCTGTGCGCGGGCTTCGCGCTGGCAGGGGTGGACGTGAGCGTCGCCGAGGACCCGGTGGGCGCGCGCAGCGCCCTTGATGCGGCGATTGCCGGCCGGCAGTACGGGATCGTGATCGTGGAGGAGGAGCTGATGGCAGGCATGGAGCAGGAAGTCAGGGAGGCATACGGCTCCTCCACGGTTCCCCTGGTCATCGAGATACCGGGGACAATGGCATGGCGGGAAATCGCGGAGGCGCCCTCTGATGATTACATCGCGAAGCTGATCCGCCGCGCCGTCGGCTACCAGTTGAACATCAAGCTATGAAGGCACACGTGAAACAGGAACGCTCAGGGGTGCACGGGACCATCAGCAAGGTATCGGGCCCCACGGTGATCGCGCGGTCGGTACGCGGGGCGCGCATGGCGGAGGTGGTGCGTGTGGGACGCGCGGGGCTCATGGGGGAGATCATCCGCCTGGATGGCGATACCGCGTTCATCCAGACATACGAGGACACCTCTGGGGTCTGCGTCGGAGAGCCTGCCGTGTGCACGGGGGAATCGCTGCAGGTCACCCTGGGGCCAGGGCTGCTGGGGAGCGTCTTCGACGGCATCCAGCGCCCCCTGAGGTCCCTGGAGGCTCTCAGCGGCTCGTTCATCAGCCGCGGCCTCTCGGTGCCGGCGCTGCAGGAGGAGAAGCGCTGGAGCTTCGAGCCCGCCGTGGCCGCGGGTGCCCGCCTCTCCGCCGGGGACACCATCGGGCTTGTGAAGGAAACAGATGCGTTCGTGCACAGGATCATGGTGCCTCCCGGGCAGTCAGGGACCGTCGTCGACATCAAGGCAGGAAGCTTCACCATCGGGGAGCCGATTGCCACACTGGATGGCGGAGCGCATATCAGCATGGCGCA
>JBEKVA010000107.1:0-11332 GCA_049514475.1 Spirochaetia bacterium | reverse complement strand
ATCGTGAGCCTGCTTTCGATTTCCTCCGTCCTGGGATTCTCCCCGTGGTTTGTCTCCGGCGGGCTCCTGCTCACCTACATAGGATTTACCCTCATCCAGACGGCGCTGATCAACAGCGTCTCGCAGACGCTGGGCATGCAGGAGACGGGAACGGGCATGGGGCTGTTCAACCTGGTGACCTTCATCTCAGCGGCAGTCGGCACCGCGCTCGTTGCCCGGGTGCTGGCAAGCGGCTGGCTCAGCGCGCGGCTCAATCCCCTGGTCACCGAGCCCGCCGCGGCCGGCTACAGCAACCTCATGGTGGCTTTCGCGGTGTTGATCGCGGCGGGCGGTATTTTGTATTTTGCGCGATTCAGGAAGAAAGGGGTGAAGGGCTCACTCATTCCCTGAAGGCCGGCCCCCCCGGGCCTGGAGTAATGAGGCGGGCCCGGGCCTTTGACAGAGGCGCCGTCGGGGAACTACCTTCGTGCAGTCATGGAACAACAATCGAGAATGGTCGTTCCCCGTCACCTTGAGCCGCTTTCCAGGACCGTGACTCTATCACGATCCGGCATGAGCCTCTTCTACTATGATGCAGGTTCGCACGATTCCCCCGTCATGTTCCTGGTTCATGGCCTGGGGGATGAGGCTGACACGTGGAGGTCGGTCATCCTCCCGCTGTCCCAGCGGTTCAGGGTCGTTGCGCCTGACCTTCCCGGCTTCGGCCGAAGCTCTCTTCCCCGGCACCGGCTCGCGCCGAAGTACCTGGCCCGGGTGCTCCTCGAGCTCATGGCCGCCCTTCACCTCACCACGGTCACGGGCGTCGGCAGCTCCCTCGGGGCGGTCCTGCTCCAGCAGGCGGCAGCCATGGAGCCGGCGCGATTCCAGCGGCTCGTCCTGGAGGACGGCGGCCTGGGGGCGGATGGAAAGCTCAACCCGTCTCTCCTTCTGATGCTCATACCCGGTCTCGGTGAGAGGCGCTACCGCGGCCTTTCCCGCAATCCCGCGGCGGCCTACATGTCCCTTCGACCCTACTACGCGGACCTCGACGGGATGCCGGAGAGCGATCGGGAGTTCCTTCGGCAGAGGGTGAGCGATCGGGTCAGCAGTGACACGCAGCGTCGGGCGTACTTGTCCGCACTTCGTGGATACATCGGGTGGCTTGCGCTGTTTGGACGCTCGGCAAAGCGGAACAACCGCTTTCTCGGGAAGCCCTTCCTTCGCATCTGGGGCGCCCAGGACCGCATTATCCCGTTGCCCGTGGTGAAGGCCGCCTCTGATCAGGAGCCGGGGCCTGGGCTTGCCGTTATCGAAGGGGCTGGACATCTTCCGCACCAGGAGAAGCCTCGTGAGTTCATGCGAATCGTACTGGACTTTGCCGATGCGCGCGGCGTCAGCCTCACCGCGTAGCGCCTGAGGACGCCCGACGCGGGGCACAGACGCCGGGGCGCCCGGGCCGTCTGCCGCCCTGCCTCTATTTCTTCGAGGCCTTAGCGGGCTTCTCTTTTTCCGGCAGAAGCTCCGCGCTCTGCACGGGTTTCGTTGTGAGCTTCAGTCCGCGCGCGCTAAGGCCGCAGGCGGGGATCTTGCCCAGCTCGACGGTGACTGCTTTCACCTTCTGCCGCTTGAATGGCACCATGTTCAGCTGGAGTGTGCCGGGGTTCTTCTTCTCCGAGAGGAAATCGATGCCCAGCGCGCCTTCCTTCACCAGGGAGTAGGTCTTGTTGGTGATGAACCGCTCGATGTGCACGCGCTTTCCCCATGCTACCTTGTTCGCGTCCCGGTAGACCAGCACGAAATGCTCGCCCTTGGCGGGGTCCCAGACCGCGGCGTACAGCAGCGCCCCCGGCATCCACGCTTTCTCAGGCGGAGCCATGATGCGATAGGTGCCGTCCGAGGTCACCGTGAGGATGCGGTCGTACTCTGTGACATTCATGATGAACTCAGATCCGCGCATGGAGGAGCCAAAGTAGCCGGCCTCCCGGTCGTAACTCAGGCGTATGTTAGCTTTGGCCACCGCCACCTTGTCCACCGTGTGGAATGTTTCGATCACGGTCCGCCGGGGATAGCGCTCCCCGTACTTCTGGATGAGCCCGCTGAGCCAGCCGATGGTGGTCTTGGTGAGGTTTTTCAGCTTCGCATTGCACGCCTTGATGGCAGCAACGATGTCGTCGATCTCCCCGCGGTTTTTCTTGATGTCATAAGCGGAGATGCGGCGGATCTTCAGGTCCAGCAGGCGCGTCACATCCTCGTCCGTCATTGCCCTGACGAACAGTTTCTTGAAAGGCTTCATGCCCTCGTAAACCTGCCGCTTCACCGCCTCTTCGCTGGTGGCCTTCTCTATATTCTTGTAGACCCGGTTCTCGATGAAGATCTGCTCCAGGGTGAGCCAGTGCCGCCGCTGCTCCAGCACCTCCAGCTCGTGCTCCAGCTCTGCCTTGATCTGCTTTTTGAGGATCCCCGTGAACTCCTTCAGGTAATCGGAGACGGTGATCTCAACGGGGCGGTCGTTCCTGATGACCACCATGTTGGAGCTGATGGACACCTCGCAGTCGGTGTGGGCATACAGCTGGTCCATGACCGCTTCCGCCTCTGAGCCCCGCGAGAGGTGCAGCTCGATTTCAACCTTGTCAGCGGTGAAGTCGCTGATGGTGCTGACGCTCACCTTGCCCTTCTGCACCGCGTTCTCGATGGAGGCAATCAGGCTGGTGGTCGTGGTGGTGTAGGGTACGTCGCGGATGACCAGTTTCTGCGCGCCGGAGACCTTTTCGATGCGGGCCCGCACCCGCAGCTTGCCCCTGCCGTCGTCGTATTCGCTGACATCGATGAGCCCGCCCTGGATGAAGTCGGGGGCAAGGGTGTACTCCTCGTCCTTGAGGATGGCGATCTGCGCCTTGAGCAGCTCGATGAAGTTGTGGGGCAGGATGGTGGTGGACATGCCCACCGCTATCCCGTCGGCGCCCATCATGAGCAGGACAGGCACCTTGGCCGGCAGCTCCTTCGGCTCCTGGCGGCGGCCGTCGTAGCTGGGGATGGACTCGGTGAGCGCGCGGTTGAAAAGCGTCTCGACGGCAAGAGGGGTCAGGCGGCACTCGGTGTAGCGGCTTGCGGCGGCGCTGTGGCCGGTGAGGATGTTGCCGAAGTTCCCCTGCTTCTCGATGAAGTATTCCTTGTTGGCAAGGACCACCAGGGCGTCCCCGATGGAGGCATCCCCGTGGGGGTGCAGCTTCATGCACTCCCCGATGACGTTTGCCACCTTGTGGAACTTCCCGTCGTACATCTCGAAGAGGGTATGCAGGATGCGCCTCTGGACCGGCTTGCAGCCGTCCCGCAGGTCGGGGATGGCCCGGTCCATGATGACATAGCTGGCGTACTCGAGGAAGTTTTTCTCCATCAGCGGTTTCAGAAGACCCATCTGCGTCATGCCCCCTGCAGTACGTCGGCCACGAGGTTGTTCACGATGAACTTCTTCCGCTCAGGGGTGTTCTTGCCCATGAGGAACTCCAGCGTCTTGTGCACATTGCCCATGGACTGGATCTGCACGGGAATCACGCGCATGTCGGCGCCCATGAACTGCTTGAACTCCTTGGGGTTGATCTCTCCCAGCCCCTTGAACCGCGTGACCTCGTTGCCCTTGAGCCTGCCCATGGCCGCGTCCCGCTCCGCCTCGCTGTAGCAATAGGCTGTTTCGTTCTTCGTGCGCACCCGGAACAGCGGCGTCTCCAGGATGAACACGTGCCCCTTCAGCACCAGCTCCTCGAAGTAGTGCAGGAAATAGGTGAGGAGGAGGTTCCTGATGTGCATGCCGTCCACGTCGGCGTCCGTTGCGATGATGACCTTGTTGTAGCGCAGCCCCTCCATGTCGTCCTCGATGCCCAGCGCCCGCATGATATTGTAGAGCTCTTCGTTCTTGTACACCGTGTCACGCTTCAGCCCGTAGACATTCAGCGGCTTGCCCCGCAGGGAGAAGATGGCCTGGGTATACACGTCCCGCGACTGGATCATGGGCCCGCCCGCCGAGTCCCCTTCCGTGAGAAAGATGCTGGTCTCCTCACGCCGCTTGTCCTTCAGGTCATCGAAGTGGATCTTGCAGTCTGTGAGCTTGGGGATGTGGATCTCCACCTTGCGTGCCATCTCGCGCGCCTGCTTCTTGATGGTGGAGAGCTCCTTGCGGATCCGCTCATTGCTTTTGATTTTCTCTAATAACTTTTTCGCCTCGGCTTCGTTCCTGTGCAGCCAGGTGAGTGTCTGCTGCTTGACTTCCTCCGCCACCCAGGAGCGGATCTCATTGTTGCCCAGCTTGTGCTTTGTCTGGCTCTCGAAGACGGGGTCCTTTATCTTGATGGCTACCGCGCCGATCATGCCTTCCCGCACGTCCTCCGCGGAGAAGTTCACACCCGCATAGTCATCGATTGCTTTCAGCACCCCCAGGCGGAAAGCGGTCTGGTGGGTGCCCACGTCCACGGTGAACTGGCCGTTGACGAAGCTGAAGTAATTCTCCCCGTAGTTGGCCGTGTGGGTGAAGGCGAACTCCAGGTGCGCCCCCGTGAAGTGGGCAATCTCGTAGTGCGTGGATTCCTCTCCGATTTCCTCCGTCAGCAGGTCAAGCAGCCCCGCCTGGCTGACAACGGTTTCCCCGTTGTACAGGAAGCGCAGGCCGCTGTTCAGGTACGCGTAGTAGCGCAGCCTCTTGAGGATGAACTCGTCATTCCATTCGTAGACGGAGAAGATCTTCGGGTCAGGAGTGAAGCGGATCAGGGTGCCCGTCTTTGCCTTCGGGTCCTTGCCTTCCTTGTCGGCCGTGAGCTTGCCTTCCTTGAAGAGGCCCTGGTGGTACTTGCCCTCCCGGTAGCTGACCACTTCGAACTCGGTGGAAAGCGCGTTCACCGCCTTGGTGCCGATGCCGTTCAGGCCAACGGAGAACTGGAACACGTCGTCGTTGAACTTGCCGCCCGTGTTGACCTTGCTGACGCAGTCGATGACCTTGCCCAGGGGGATGCCGCGGCCGTAGTCGCGCACCGTCATCGCGTCCTTCCTGCGCGCGATGTCGATGACCTTTCCCTGCCCCATGATGAACTCGTCCACGCTGTTGTCGATGATTTCCTTCAGCAATATGTAGATGCCGTCCATGGGGTTGGAGCCGTCGCCGAGCCTGCCGATATACATCCCCGTACGCAGCCGGATGTGCTCC
The DNA here is from genome assembly GCA_049514475.1 of Spirochaetia bacterium. Classification (GTDB taxonomy): domain Bacteria; phylum Spirochaetota; class Spirochaetia; order SZUA-6; family Fen-1364; genus Fen-1364. The sequence goes on along the minus strand of JBEKVA010000107.1, from coordinate 6,162 downwards.
AGCGCGTCGAGTGTCTGTATCGATTTCTCGTCGTATTTCACAGCGGCTTTCGGCATTATGCGTCCTTGTCGTACTCTACGGGGAATGGAGCCCTTTGCTTTCGAACGACCGATGGGCATGGTCAGTGTTTCCTTTGATTGTAAGAAGAATCCCTGGGAAGCGTCAAGCGGTGCCGTCGATTGTGTCGTCGATTGCGCCGCCGCGGCAGCCGCTGTGGCTTCATCCCCCGCGTCGCGCTCCCTAAAAAGGTGGACGACCCGCCGGGTATGCGGTAGGATGCGGCGAAAGGGAGCATGTCATGAAGAAACTCATCGTCCTTGTCATCATTGCGGCAATCGCGCTTTCTGCCTGCGCCTCGGGCAATTTTCTCGGCTTTCTTGCCACGAATCAGTACGTGGACACCAAGACCAAGGAGCTTGCCGATCAGCAGGCGCTGCAGATCGCTCAGCTGAAAGCGGAGCTGGCGGAGAACAAGGCGCTCATGGAGCAGGCGAAGGCCGCGGTGGACCAGGTAAGCCAGACGCAGAAGACCGTCGTCGACCTGCAGGCCCTTGCCAAGCGGGCGGAAGCGAAGATCGCCTCGATTCCCAAGGACGTGATAAAGCAGATCATCGAATCGCTGCAGGCGTCGCTGGATAATTAGCACGAGCTTCGGGGGCGGCGCCGCTCACTATCTCCCGCGTTCACGGCTGCAGAACGATCCGCTGGCCGGTTCGCGAGGATTCCGTGATGGCCTCCATGACGAGCTGCACCCGCCAGCCGTCCTCGAATGTCGCGCCATACGGTGCCACGGGGGTGCCGTTGGCGACGCAGCCGATGAAGTGGTGCAGCGCGTGCACGTGGCCGTATTCCCAGCCCGCATTGTGGCCCGGAGGAAGATAGAGGGTCTGCAGCGGGTGGCTTGGATCGGTCACCGAGACCGCGGCGAAGCCCCGCATCTCTCGCGGCATCTCATCCGAATACACGTGCAGGTGGTTGGGGTCCTCCAGCTCGAAGCTGATGCTTCCGCGGGAGCCGTTCACTTCCCAGGCCTGCGTGTTCTTTCGTCCCGTAGCAACCCCCGATGACTCCAGCGTGCCCGTGGCCCCGCCCGCGAACTGCACCAGGGCGATGGTGTCCTCGTCGGCGCTGACACGCACCTGCTCCCCGGCCCTGGTGTTTCGGGATGGCGTGTACGTGGTCACCAGGCCGCTCACCCCTGCGATCTCTCCGACGAGGAAGCGGGCCATATCGATGATGTGAGATCCGATTCCAAGCAGCACACCGGATCTCGTTCCCGAGGCGTACCAGCAATCCTCCAGCGGGGCAGCGGGGTCGTGACCGGGTTCCTGCAGGTAGGTGGCGCGGAAATGGCGGATTGTTCCGATGACACCCCTGTCGATCAGGTCACGGGCCAGGCGCACGGCGGGCAGGAAGCGGTAGTTGTGGCAGAGCATGTTCTTCACGCCTGCCTTTCTTGCCGCCTCTGCCATCAAGCGGGCCTCCGTCACCGTCATGGCGAGCGGCTTCTCGCATATCACGTGCTTGCCGGCCTCCGCGGCGGCAATCGATGGAGCGCAGTGCTGGTCATCCGGAGTGCAGACATCCACGACCTGGATCTCGGGATCCTCGATCATCTTCCGCCAGTCGGTGTAATAGCCGATGTAGCCGAACCTGCGCGCGACATCCAGGACCTTCGTCTCCTCGCGCCCGCACCGGGCACCGAGCCGCGGAACGGCGTGCGGCGCGGAGAAGGAGTAGGGGATCTTCAGCCAGGCGTTGGAGTGCACCGTGCCCATGAAGCCGTATCCAATCACGCCGACGCCCATGCTGCGCACCCCGCTGTTCTGCTGGTAGTCGATCTTCGTGAAGCCTTTCACGGCTGTCTCCTCATGCCAGGCACGTGAAGCGCCTCGGCCTACTTTGCGAAGTCATGCTGCAGTTTCGAGAGATCCAGGCTTTGGGTCGCATCCGTGGAGGCCGACGTCGCCTCCCATGGTGTTGCCATACTGAGAGTGTCCTTCGTGATGACCTTCATGGGGCTGATCGTCAGCTTCGGCGGCGCCCTGCCGCTGCGCACCAGGTCGACGAGCAGGCGCAGCGCGATCTGCGCTTCCTGGGACGGGGACCAGCTGATGGTCGCCTTGATGCCGCCGCTCGCGATGGCATCAAGCCCGTACGGTGCGCCATTCTGGGAGATAATGGTCACCTGGTCGGCCTTGCCGGCTTCCTTCAGCGCCCGCGCGGCGCCCAGGGCCATGTCCTCGTTCTGCGCGAACACCGCCTTCAACGTGGGGAAGCTCGCGATGAGGCTCTGCATCTGGGTGAACGCCTTCTGCCTGTTCCAATCACCGGGGACCGAGGCGACAACCTTCAGCTTGGGGTTCTTCTCCACCTCCGCCTGGAAGGCGTCGCGATATATCTCGGCATCACCACGCCCTGGCAGGCCCATGATGCAGGCCACCTGCCCTTCGGGGATGTTCTGCGCGATCCACGTGCCGGCCATCGTACTGGATTGCTTGACGTCGGCCTGCACCGAGCCTGCCATCTTGTTTTTCAGCTCATCACTGTAGCCGTAGAGGGCAAGAAGAGGGATCTTTGCCTCGAAGGCGGCACTGACGTCCCGTGTGAGGGAGGCGGCGCTCACCGGCGCGAGAATGATGCCGTCCACATTTTGTGCAATTGCATCCTGCACCCTGGAGGTCTCCTGGTCTCCCTTCATGTCGGAGAGAAAGTCCACCAGGTCGACGCGCAGCCTCCCCGCCATCATCTGCGCCCCCTCGAAGCCGCAGGAATAGTAGAGCTCCTTGGTGGGACGGATGTAGGCGATCTTCAGCCTCACGTCCTTCTTCTTCTCGGCATTACCAGCGGCAAACGCCGACATCGCCAGCGTCAGAAGGAGAACGGCCGCGAACGGTCTGATCTCAGAGCTCCGCGGTTTCATCGAAAACCCTCTTCCCGACCTGCACGTGCAACGGGCTCATACCAGCAGGATATACAATTACGGCATCGACGTCGCTCCCCGCGGCCCGATCGTGCTCCCCCGCGGCGCCCCAGGGGAACTCTTGCAATCCGCGGCGGCTCCGCAAAATACTCTTTCCCATGGCCATTCCTTATAACGCGACAGGTCTCTGGCCCTCCGCCAACTTCGGAGACGCGCCCAAGTACGCGAGCGGCGTCAAGGGTGCGGTATCGATCGGCCTTGAAGACAGGGCGGTTCTCCGCAGCCTGGCCTCGCGGCTGGCCGAGCTGGCGGCGCGGCCAGAAGAGGAACGAAAGCGGGAGCTGTGGTACCAGCACAACGCGCTGGCAATCACGCGGGCCCTCGTGCTGGTGGATCCCGAGAACGGGTGGAACGAGATTGTCACCCTCGCGTCCCTTGCCTGCCGTGGAGAGCTGGCGCGACGCTGGGAGATGGTCCTCCGCAAGGAGCTGTTCTGGGGGGATTCGATCAAGGACGATAAGCCGCTGGAAGCGCTCTTCGAGGTCGGCTACACCTGCACCGACTCCGAGTGGGGCATGCCCGAAGCGTACCACGGGGGTGCAGCAGGCCAGTCGTATTCGTGGGAAGGCTCGATCCACACCGAGAAGGACGTGGAGGGGATACGCGTGCCGGAAATCGTGGTTGATTATCGGACCACCCTCGACACCCTCGCGCTCGCCGCCGAGGTGTTCCGCGGCATCCTCGCGGTAGGGCTGCGCGGGGTATGGTGGTGGAGCCTCGGGATGACATATGACCTCGCGCGGCTGGTAGGGCTGGAGAAGATGCTCTACCTCATGTACGACGCTCCCGCGATGGTGCACCGCATCATGAGCATGCTCCGCGACGGCTACATGGCCAAGCTCGACTTTCTTACCGCCAACCGGCTCCTTTCGCTGAACAATAACCATGCCTACGTCGGATCGGGCGGCATCGGGTATTCGCGCGAGCTGCCTGCCAGGTCAGCGGACGTGGCAGGGGCGGGCGACGGGACGGCCGGCGCGGGCGTCACCCCGCGCGACATGTGGTGCCTCACCGAGAGCCAGGAGACAATCGGCGTCTCCCCCGAGCAGTTCGAGGAGTTCGTTTTCCCGTACCAGCAGCCCCTCCAGGAACGCTTCGGGCTGAACTGCTACGGGTGCTGCGAGCCGCTGCAATCGCGCTGGCACATCGTGAAGAGGATCCCGCGGCTGCGCAGGGTCTCGGTGTCCCCGTGGGCAGACCAGGAGAAGATGGCCGGGATGCTTGGCAGGGACTTCGTGTACTCGCGCAAGCCCGCCCCGTCCCCGCTTGCCGTCCCCCACGTGGACGAGGAGGTCGTCAGGTCCGACCTGCGGCGCACTCTGGAGATCACCCGCGGCTGCGTGGTGGAGCTCATCATGAAGGACAACCATACCCTCGGCGGCAATCCGGAGAATCTCGTGCGCTGGGTGCGTATTGCGCGCGAGGAGATCGAGCGCTCGCGGTCCTGACGCGTCGGGCGGCGCCTCGCCCCCCCTCGCAGTCATGAGCCCTCAGGGAACCAGGACGATCTTCCCGTATGCTCCGGGCTGCATCACAGCCCGGTGAGCCTTCGGCGCATCAGCAAGGGGCATCTCGGTGCCGACTACCGGCCGCAGCGTGCCGTTTTCCAGGCCGGCGAAGATTGCCGCGTGCGCGGCCGCTGCATCCTCCTCGGTGATATTCCAGAGCAGCATCGCGTAGATGGCTGCGTCTTTTCCCATCAGGTCCCGGGGGTTGATGGTCACCTCGCCGCGGCTTCCGATCACGACCACCCGTCCCCGCCGGGCGAGCAGCTTCAGGTCGGCGCCGAGGTTCTGGTTGGCGAGCAGCTCCACGATGACGTCCACCCCGCGGCCGCCGCTGAGCCGCATGATCTCCTCCTGGTAGCCTGCCGCGTGGTGGTCCACCACGTGGTGGGCTCCTTCCCGCAGCGCAAGTGAGCGTCCCTTATCAGTACCCGTCGTGCCGATCACCGTCATGCCCTTTGCCCGCGCAATCTGCACAGCGGCAGTTCCCACGCCGCCGCTTGCCCCGTGCACCAGGAGGAGCTCCCCGGCCCGCGCCCGGGCAATCTGCTCCAGGGCGCGATACGCGGTGCCGTACGGCACATAGAGCCCAGCGCCCTGGGGGAAGCTGATTTTTTCCGGCAGCGGGTGTACCTGGGGGACGCTCGCCAGAGCGTATTCCGCATAGGTGCCGCTCAGGGACCTCGCCAGGTAGACGCGCTGGCCGGCTTTCACCGAGCTCACCGACGTCCCCACCGACTCTACGATGCCAGCGCCGTCGGTGCCCGGGGTATAAGGGAGGGGCGGCTTCGCGGCATAGTTGCCGCTGCGCATGTAGGTGTCCGCGGGATTCACGCCCGCGGCCTTCACGCGTACCAGCACCTGCCCTGGACCCGGCTCCGGTGTCGGCACCTCGGCGATCTTCATGACCTCGGGATCCCCGAACTCTTTGACGAGGATTGCTTTCATCACATTACTCCTGTCATTTGCACAAATATGGCAACCCGTACGGCGCTCTGCCCGCTCGGTTAAGACCTGCTCACGCGAGGGCACCTTTCGCCCGGCCCACGCGGTATTTCCCGGCGCCAAGGAAGAAGACGGCGATTGCGCACAGGAGGTAGAATGCCTCCAGCTCGATGCCCCAGCCGCCGCTGCGGTTCATCATGAGGGCGAGGTGCCATGCCTCGAGGCCGATGGCCACCACCATGTTGACTGCGACGAGGAGTGCGCCAATCCGCGTCCACAGCCCGAGGATGACCAGGAGCGGCGCAACCACCTCGCCGATGTATACTCCGTAGGCAATGAAGTGAGGCAGATGCGCCGCGCCCAGGGCTCCCATGAATGCGACGCCGAAGATGAGCTTGTGAATGCCGTGAAAGAGGATCAGGCCTCCCACCGTGAGGCGGAGGATCAGCTTGCCGATATCCTGCATATTCGAAAGCTATGTTTGGACGCGCGCGGAGTCAAGGCGGCGTCGACAAGCAGCGAGCCGACGGTCCGCCCTGCGGGAGCCACCGCCGTGGACTGTTCCCGCACGGCCGCCGCGGGGTGCCCTCTCAGTCGCGGCGCATGCGCCAGGAGAAGAACAGCCCGCATAGGCTCAGCAGCGCCATGCCGCCGAACATTATGCGGAACGAGCCCCCGCCCAGCGGCGCGAAGCGGTCGAGGAATGCGCCGTTGAGCAGGGGCAGGGCG
>JBEKVA010000106.1:0-11367 GCA_049514475.1 Spirochaetia bacterium | reverse complement strand
GCCAATCTCTACCACGACCTGCACCGCTCCCTCGGGTTTTCCCTTTATGGAATTTCTCCCCAGGTCGATGACGTGGCGCTGCGCCGCGACGGGATCATCAGGATCTACGACATCATCTTCGACGCCGATGTGCTCTTCAAGACCGACGAGTTCATCTCCGAGGTGCTCAAGGGGAAAGAGTTCCAGAAGCGCATGTCCACCGCGGAGCTGCACTGGCGGCTGGGACGCTACGCCCGCGAGCGGGAAAAGCTCCTGGGCAGCACATACCGCTCGCTGCTTGGCGTCGCCTCGGAGGCGGGAGTGCCCGTGTACACCTCCAGCCCCGGTGACTCCAGCCTGGGCATGGGAGTGGCGGCGCTGCGGCTGCAGGGCTACGAGGTTGGTTTCGATCCCGAGCTGGACGTCAACGAGACTGCAGCGATTGTCTACGAGGCAAAGCGCTCCGGGGGCAAAAGCGGCGTGCTGATACTCGGCGGCGGAAGCCCGAAGAACTTCACGCTGCAGACCGAGCCGCAGATCCAGGAAATCTACAAGCTGGCGGAAAAGGGCCACGACTACTTCATCCAGGTCACCGATGCCCGGGTGGACACCGGCGGCCTCTCGGGTGCCACCTCGCAGGAGGCCGTCACCTGGGGAAAGGTCGATCCCGACCAGCTTCCCGACACCGTGGTCTGCTACACGGACAGCACCATCGCGCTCCCCATCATGTCGGCATACGCCCTCACGAAGAGGAAGCCGCGTCCCCTGCGCCGCCTGTACGACCGGCGGGAAGAGATGCTGGGGCGCCTGAGCTCCGACTTTAAGAAAAGCCAGAAGAAGTAAGGGCTCGCACAGGGGGGGGGACACCCATGACTGTCCGAGATCGCTTTCGCGAGGTGATGCAGTTCAACACGCGGGTGGCCGCGCCGAAATGGGAGTTCGGCTACTGGGGGGCCAGCTACGACACCTGGTACGCGGAAGGCCTCCCGCGGGTGCACCCGCCCCATCCTCTCAGGGAAACCACCAGCACCAACGCATCCCTGTACGTGCCCTGCTGGAGCTCCGTCCCCGGACCGAAGCTGCCCGCGGGCATCGCGGTGCTCGGCGGCGGGCTGTACTGGCCCACGCAGGGTTTCGCCCTCGATGAGGACGTGCGCAGCGCCTGCGCCATGGACAAGGGCCAGGTGCTGGTGGAGGCCGATCTCCTGTTCCACCCCCGGTTCGACGTGCAGATCCTCGAGGAGACAGATGAGTCGCTTCTGTACGTGGACATCGATGGGGTGAAGCGCCGGTTCTCCAAGAGCACGGGCGTGATCCCTTCAGCGGTGGAGAACCCTATTCGCGACTGGGCCACCTGGGAAAAGCTGAAGGCCGAGCGGATGAACCCCCGCGACATCGCGGGACGCTTTCCCGCGCACTGGCCCCGCCTTGTGGAGAAATACCGCCAGAGGGATTTCCCTCTGGTTCTTGGAGGATACCCGCAGGGGTACTTCGGGACCCTTGCCCACCTGATGGGCTACGAGCACCTCTTCTACAATTACACCGATGAGCCGAAGCTCATCCACGACATCCAGGCCGCCTTCACCGAAATCTGGATTTCCGTTTACGAGGAGGTGCTGGCACAGACGGACGTCGACCTTTTCGTCATCTGGGAGGACATCTCGGCGGGGACAGGCTCCATGGTGGCCCCCGCGATGATCCGCGAGTTCATGCTGCCCTACTACAGGAGGCTCACCGGGTTTCTCAGCGCGCACGGGGTGAAGACCATCTTCGTGGATACCGACGGGGAATGCACCGACCTGATCCCCCTCTTTCTCGAGGGAGGAGTCACGGGCATGTACCCCATGGAGGCAAGCTGCGGCGTGGACATCGTTGCCGTGCGCAAGAAGTTCCCGAAGCTGCAGCTCATGGGGGGGATCCCGAAGTCGGAGATCCTCAAGGGACCAAAGCGCATCGAGCAGATCCTCGCTCCCGTGACCGAAGTCCTGAAGACAGGCGGCTACGTGCCCTTCGGGGATCACCTCATCCCGCCCGAGGTGCACTGGGGAGAGTTCAAACAGTATCGTGGACGGCTGAACGAATTGATCGACGCGCGCGGGGCGTGAACCGTCCCCTAAATCGCTCCTGCCTCGTCCCCTGCTTTCAGTCTTTCGATGCGCGCGGGATCGAGCTTTATATGGATGTTTTTCTCCTGCGTGGGAAGCACGGTGCCTTTCTTCGCCCCTTTCGCGCGGCGAAGATATTTCACCTGCGTGTAATAGACGTCTCCCTGCCCCGATGTCTTGCCCTTGGAGAAATGCACCGCCAGCGCCGCCGCGTCGAGCATGGTCTCCAGCGGCAGACTCTTCCCCGACTGCGTCTTCACGAAGACGTAGGCGCCCGGCCAATCCCGCGCATGGAACCACCAGTCGCTGCCCCTGACCTTTTTCCTCAGAAGCTCGTCGTTCTCCGCCGCGGTCCTTCCCACGATGATGCGAAACGGCGGTGAGGAGAAGACCAGCCCCGGCGTGCCGGGGTCGGAGAGCGGCTTCCTGGCCGCGACTGCCTTTTTCGCCGCCTGGTCGAGGAAGGCAGGGTCCTCTGCGTGTGCCGCAAGGGCGGCCCGCTGCTTTCGGATTTTCGCCAGGGTGGCGTTGAGCTGCGCGATCTCCTCCTCCACCTTGCTCCTGCCCAGCCTCGCCTTTCGGTGCCGCGTGTAATACACTTCCGCGTTCTGAGCGGGAGTCAGCGACGGCTTCAGCTCTATCTCCACCTCCGTGTTGCCGTGGTAGAAGTCCTCGACCTTCAGCCAGCGGTCCCCTTTCGCAATTCCGTGCAGGCTGTTCGTCACCAGGTCTCCCAGCTCCTTGAAGCGCTCGAGATTGGAATACTCGGCAAGGCGCGTCTGCAGCTTTTCAAGGTTCGCCAGCACCTTGTTCTCGCCCATCTCGAGCTCCGCCTCGGCCTGCGCGGCCAGCCGCTGCAGATCCCCGTGGGTCTCCCACTCCCGGAAGTACGCCTCCAGCTTCTCGTTGAACGAGCCCTCGCCGGGCAGGGACCTGATCGAATACTCCTTCGGGGACGCGGGCGCGGCCCGGCCCGGGGCTGCCCGTCCTGCGGCCGCGCGGCCTGCCGCGGCAAGCGGCTGGAAGAGCTGGCCCGAGATCTCTCCCTTTTTCGGCCGGCGGTACATCGCATCGATGATCATTCCCTCGTTATCGGTGAGGATGGCATTGGCGGCCGCGCCCCAGAGGCGCACCCAGAGGATCTTCAGCTCCCCGCCGCGGAGCACGGAGAGGCTGACGATCCGCTCTCCTTCCGTCCCGTCGGCTTTGCGGACCTGCGCGGCACTCCCGATCCTTCCCCCGCGGATGTGCGCCCGCAGCAGGGACGCGAAACGCGGCGGCTTGGCGGGATTGGCAAGCTTCTCTCTGAGCAGGTGCATGCGGGGAAACCGGGGGGAGAGGGAAACAAGCAGGGAGAAATGCTCGCCCTCGCGGAAGAGCTGCAGCACGATGCGGTCGTGGGCGGGCTGGTGCACTTCCTGGATGAGACTGTGCGTGAGGGAAAGCTCGGAAAGAACGAGGTCGATCTCTTTCCAGTTCAGGGACCCCGAGACAGGTCCAGTACCGCTCATTTCCCTCTGTCCGCCGCAGCCAGGAAGATACGCTGGTCGTCCTGGCTGTAGAACTCCAGCGTCACGGTGCGCGGCAGCTCGTGGGAGGAAAGCCAGTCGCCGAGGACCTTCCAGACAACGGTTGCGGCCCTTTCCCGTGGAAAGCCGTAGATGCCGGTGGAGATGGCGGGAAACGCAATGCTGTGCAGGCCCAGACGCTCGGCGATTTCAAGGGAGCTTACGTAGCAGCTCTGCAGCGTCTTTTTCTCGCCGGAGTTTCCGCCATGCCACACGGGGCCCACCGTATGGATCACGTAGCGGGCAGGCAGCTCTCCCGCCGTCGTCTCCACGGCCTGCCCTGCCGGCAGGCCGTTGGGGAAGCGCTCCGCGCGCGCCACGCGGCAGGCCTGGAGAATGGCGGGGCCGCCGGCACGATGGATGGCGCCGTCCACCCCGCCGCCGCCCATCAGGGAGGAGTTGGCGGCATTGACGATGGCATCAACCGTGATCCGCGTGATGTCCCCGACGGCCACGATCAGCCGCCCTTCGAAGAAGCCGCTCATACGAGGAGCCTCCTGATTTCCGCCACCATGTAGAACGACCCGGTAACGGGATGGGCCGCGTGCCGCCGGAGGCTTCCCGCGCGCGCTGCAGCGCGCGTGCAGGGTCCTTCTCCAGCCGCGTCTCGGGGTCCAGGCCGCGGAAGATCCCGGCAACCTCCTCGGGGTTGCTCTCCTTGAAGGTGCCGGGCGTGGATACAAGTATATGGGTGAACGCGGGTGCAAGGATCCGCGCCATTTCCCGCGGGTTTTTGCCGGTGACCGAGCCAAAGAGCAGGACCGCCTCTCCCGGGAAGATCGCCTTGAACGCGGCCAGAAGCTTCGTGACCGCCAGCGGGGTGTGTGCCCCGTCCAGGACGACCAGCGGTTGGGAACCCAGCACCTCCATGCGGCCGGGAAGGGAGGTCTGGAGAAATCCCTCGGCAATCCGCTCCCGACTGATTTCCGGCCGCGTGCGGCGGAGGGTGAGATAGGCAAGGGCGGCGTTCTCGGCCTGGAACTCCCCCAGCATCGACAGGCGGAAGCTCACCCGCTCCTCGCCGGCGATCCGCAGCGTGAGGGAGGTGCCGTGCGCATCGACGGCCGCGCTCAGCTCCTGGGCCTCTTCCGCGAGGAACGTGAGCGGGGAGCCGCGCTCCCTTCCGGCCTTCCTGAAGACCTCCAGCGCCGCGCGGGGCTGCAGCCCGATGAAAGCGGGAGAGCCCGGCTTGATGATGCCCGCCTTCTCGAAGGCGATCTTCTCGATGGTGTTGCCCAGGAGGTCGGTGTGCTCGAGATCCAGCGGCGTGATGACCGACGCCACGGAGCTTACGACATTGGTGGCATCCAGCCTGCCGCCGATGCCTGTTTCCACCACGGCCTCCTCGCAGCCGGCCTCCCGGAAGTACAGGAAGGCGAGGAGGGTGAGGAGCTCGAAGGTCGTGGGCGGTGAGCCGCCGGGGATCCCCCCATCAGGGAGCCCGTCGATGGCAGCCTTGATCTCCCTGCCCAGGCGCACCAGCAGGTCGGGCAGCCGGGGCTCCCCGGCAATCGCGATCCGCTCGAAGGGACTGCTGACGTGGGGAGACGTGTACAGCCCGGTCCTGCGGCCCGCGGCGTGCAGCGCGGAGGCCAGCAGCGCCGAGGTGGAGCCTTTGCCCTTTGTCCCTGCCACGTGGATGATGCGCAGGCGCCGGTCGGGGCCGCCGAACATCGACAGGAGCCCGCGCATGCGGTCCAGCCGGTAATTGCGCGAGTCGTTCTGCAGTGTGCCCCGCTCGAGATTCGTGAAGGATTCCGCCCAGGTGAAAACATCCTCGGGTGTGAGGATATTTCCTGCACCGCGGTACTCCGCGGATTCAGGCACTGCGGTACTCCGCGGATTTCGGCGCCGTCATCTGCGCAGTACCGAGGTCTCCCTTTCCATCGTACCGGTCTGCAGTATCTCGTGGATCTTGTAGGTCCCGTACTTGCGCGCCTTCAGGAACCCGTTCCACGCCGCGTCGGCCAGGCGGCCGGCGTGCACGAGGTCCAGCAGCCACTCGTTGGTGTACTGGGGATCTTGTTGAGGGAAACCGGCCTGGATTTCCAGGAGCCATGCCTGGTTGTAGTCTTCCTGGGAGCCGATGTGCGGTGCCATGATGACGGGGATCCCCAGCCCGCAGTAGAAGGAAAGCTCGCTGGGCTTCGTCCAGAGCACGTCGGTGGTGCGCATGCACTCGGTGAACCCGCCGAAATACTCCTCCATCGTGTTTCCATAAATGATGGAAATCTGGGGGAGGCCCAGGTCCTTGCGGACGGCCTCCAGGTATGTCTTCACCTCGGGGCGAACACCGGCCAGGATGTTGTAGTTCACCTCGCCCTTGGCAATCTTGTCCCGCAGGCTGTGGGCAACCGTGTGGGCGATGTCCGTCTGCGCGCCCGCGCCCCCCACGCCGAATGTGATAGTGAGCACGCGTTTTTGTGCCGGCCTGCAATTGGCGGCGCCGAGGAAGTGCTGGACGTTCAGCCCGTGCATGGGCCAGAAGCGCTCACCGGTCGGGTCGAGGTAGCGCAGCCTCTGGCCGAAGTCCCATCTCAGCACCGAGAGGTGCTTGTCTCCCAGCAGCTCGACAGGGATGGGGAACCCGGTGAGCCAGATCCGCTCCTGAGGAACGCCGTACTGGGCAAGCCGTCGGACGGCCCGGCCGCAGGGGGTCAGGTAGACGATCTTGCTCGTCCGCGGGTTCTCAGCCACCCACGCGCGGTTGACCTCGGCGTCGCAGATCACGCAGTACACGCGGCCGTAGCCCGCTGCATCCGCGGCTATGGCCGGCGCGTAGAAGGTGGTGATCAGCGGCAGCGGCTTCTCACGTATTCGCGCCAGCATCCCGGAGCACATCCCGCTCTCGATCAGCTTCTTCAGCCAGCGCACCTGGAAGGAGGCGCTGGACATGTCACGGATAGGGTAGAAGGGGGGGATGTTCTGCAGCCTGTCCAGGAGCCCGAAGACCGCGTTGCCGATCAGCGGCCAGCTCTTCGTGCGGGAAAGGAACTCGTAGCTCTTGCGCAGCCGTTCCCACGTCTTGTGTTCCGCCGGGGAAGTGTTCTCCGCCCGGACCAGGGTCATGAGCCCGCCTTCCGCGATGTCGCGAAGGGGGTAGGCGGCCCGCTGGTGGCCCAGTCCCATGTCGGCGGTGGCAACCCACGCGTGGACGCCGGGGGACACCGGCGCGCGCGTTGCCCGCTGCCCCGGCGCTTTCTTCGCCGCCGTCTTGGCGGCCGCTTTCTTCGCCGGCCTGTGCTCAGGACTTTTCGAGGATTTCGGGCTCATTCGTCTTCCTTTCCCGCAGCGCTTTTGCGTGCGCGGCAAACCCCTCGTAATCGGCAAGGGTGATGGCCGCGTCTTTCAGAGAACCGAATCCGGCGGCAGTCGCGTAGGCGACCGAGGAGTATTTTAGAAAATCCCGCACCGAAAGGGGCGAGCTGGTCCTCGCCTTTCCGCCCGTGGGAAGGACCGCGTTCGCCCCGACCGCGTAGTTTGCCAGGGAGAAGGGGGTGTGCTGACCCAGGAGGATCTCCCCCGCGTTCTGCACTCCGGAGAGTGTTGCCAGCGGGTCGACGGTGGCGATCTGCAGGTGCTCGGGGGCCACCGCGTTGACGATGGCAAGCGCTTCCGCCTCATCCTGCGCCTTGATGATGCCGCCGTAGTTTGAAAGAACCTCGCTCACGTAGGAGCGGCGCGGCTCGGGCAGCTCCGCCACCAGGGCCGGCAGCAGCGCTGCCACGGCCTTGCCGCATGCCGCGCTGGCGCTCACCAGCAGCGCCTGGGAATCCGGACCGTGCTCGGCCTCGATGATCAGGTCCAGGGCGAGCAGGCGCGGGTCGGCGGAATCGTCGGCAACGATCATGGACTCCGAGGGACCGGCGGGAAGTCCGACATCGACCACCCCCACCAGGAGCCTCTTGGCCGCGGTCACGTACTGGTTGCCCGGTCCCATGAACTTCACAACCGGGCGGATGCTCTTCGTGCCGTAGGCGAGGGCCGCGAGGGCCTGCACGCCGCCCACGCGGTAGACCTCGTGGGCACCGCACAGCCGCGCGGCGAACAGCGTCGCCGGGTCGCAGCACCCCTTCTCGTCGGGCGGGGTGACCACCACGATACGCTGCACCCGGGCAACGCTGGCGGGCACAGCCATCATGTAGGTGGAGGAGGGGAAGCTTCCCTTTCCGCGCGGTGCGTACAGACCCGCCGAGGAGAGGGGGGTTGCGCGCTCCCCCGCGTATACGCCGGGGAGCACCTCGCCGAATGTCATGGCTCCGGGCAGCTGCTGCTCGTGGTAGGTGCGGACATTCGCCACGCAGAAGCGGATGGCGTCCTTCACCGCGGCGGGCAGCCCCTTCTCCGCATCATCGAACTCACGTTCGCTGACCGCGAGGGGCAGCCGGGAGATGTCGGCGCCGTTGAACTGCCGTGTGTAGGAGACCAGGGCCGCATCGCCCTCCGCGCGGACCTTCTCTATGATCTGCGCCACGGCAGGCATCACCTCGGCGATGTCCCGCTCGGAGCGCTCCAGTATCCTCTTTTTCTCCTGCTCGGAGAGCGAGCTCCAGGTGAGCATGCGGACCTGCATAGCGGCTACTGTAAACGGCGCGGCGTGCGTCGTCAACGGATCTTCCGCTCCTGGCGGGACCGTCCGCTCAGCCCACGAGGGCGTTGATCAACATCCAGGTGGCAAGGTGGCCGCGTTCGCCTCCCGCCAGCTGCGTGTTGACCACCTTCAGGTGCGAGACGCAGCAGTTGCCGGCTGCACCGAAGAGCGGCATCCAGGTCCTCCCGCCCAGCGTGCAGCGGATGAGCCACTGCAGGAATCCCCCATGGCTGACGCAGAGGACCCGGGTCCTGCCCTCGAGGGCAAGGGTGGTGAGTCGGCTCCAGACCAGCTCCGCCCGCCGCACGAGTGCCTCGATGCGCTCGGCCTCCGGCACCGCCTCCCAGCTCAGCCCCTGGAAGGCCCGCCAGTCCCCGGGGTGCCGTTCCTCGGCCTGCGCGAAGGTCAGGCCGCTGAAGATGCCCGTGTCGATCTCGATCAGCTCCGGGACCGTAAGGACGGTGACACCGGTTTCCGCGCCAATGATGTCAGCGGTTTCCGATGCACGGGCCAGCGGGGAGGTGAGAACCAGGTCGAGGGCCTTGCCGGCGAACCACCCGCCGGCGGCACGCGCCTGGCTTCGGCCCTCCTCGGTGAGCCGCGAGGGAAGCCGTCCCTGGATGATGCCGTCCCTGTTGCTCTCGCTCTGGCCGTGGCGGATGAAGTAGAAGTCGGCGGTGCCGGGGAATGTTCTGAGGTCAGGCATAGAGCGCCATGGTAGCTTGAAGGCCGAAGGAAGGTCGAGTACAGTAACGGCGGGGTCGGGCGCGGACCTGCTGTTCGGGTGAACGCACAGGGGGCGTCTGCTTGACTTCCCGCCGTTCCCTATTTACATTTTTCCCAGTTGGATTTCTCTCGCATAAACCAGAACAGGTACGGTTGTTTGGTTTCCCCGGGCGGCAACAGAGCGGAAGAGCCGCGCGCCTGGAAAAACGGGAGAACAGGACAGTAAAAGGAGATACAGTATGGCACGCGTTATCGGCATCGACCTCGGGACTTCGAACTCTGCGGCCGCCGTCATGGAGGGGGGCAGGCCGGTGATCATCCCCTCGGCGGAAGGCGCCGGGGTTTCCTCGGGAAAGGCATTTCCCTCGTTCGTTGCATTCACAAAGGAGAACGACCGGCTGGTCGGGGAGCCCGCCCGCAGGCAGGCCGCCATCAACCCCGACGGCACCATCTACGCCGCCAAGCGCAAGATGGGCACGGACCACAAGTTCAAGGTGTTCGGCAAGGATTACAGCCCCCAGCAGATCTCTGCGTTCATCTTGCAGAAGATAAAGCAGGACGCGGAGGCGTACCTCGGGGACACGGTGGAGGAGGTGGTCATCACCTGCCCCGCTTATTTCGACGACAACCAGCGCACCGCCACCAAGGACGCCGGGGAGATCGCGGGGCTGAAGGTCCTGCGCATCATCAACGAGCCCACGGCGGCCTGCCTTGCCTACGGTCTTGAGAAGGCCGGCAAGGAGCTGAAAATCCTCGTCTTCGACTTCGGCGGCGGCACCCTCGATGTCACCATCATGGAGATGTGGAAGGAGGGCGGGTTCAAGGTCGTGTCCACCAGCGGGGATACCCAGCTGGGCGGTACCGACATGGACAACGCCTTCGTGGAGTACATCGAGAAGGAGTTCATGCGCCAGACCGGCATCGACCTGAAGAAGGACACCATGGCCACCCAGCGCGTGCGGGAAGCCGCGGAGAAGGCCAAGGTGGAGCTCTCCAGCACCCTGACAACGGACATCAACCTGCCGTTCATCACCGCGGATGCCTCGGGACCCAAGCATCTCACCATGACGGTGAACAGGGCAAAGCTCGAAGAGCTCATCGGGCCCATCGTGCAGCGCTGCCGCGGCCCGCTGGAGACCGCCATGCGTGACGCGAAAGGGGCACTGCAGAAGGACGGGGTGACCTTCAGCGAGAATGGCTCCGACATCGACAAGATCATCATGGTCGGCGGCCCCACCCGTATGCCCATCGTGCAGAAGTTCGTCGAGGACTTCTTCGGCAAGAAGATCGAGCGCGGGGTCGACCCCATGGAGTGCGTCGCCATGGGCGCCGCCATCCAGGCTGCCATCATCAAGGGAGAGGTCAAGGACGTCCTGCTCCTCGACGTCACGCCGCTGTCCATCGGCATCGAGACCCTGGGCGGGGTGAGCACGAAGCTCATCGAGCGCAACACCACCATCCCCACCCGCAAGAGCGAGATCTTCTCCACGGCGGCCGACAACCAGACGGAGGTCACCATCCGTGTCCTGCAGGGCGAGCGGCCCATGGCCAACGACAACGTGGAGCTGGGCAGGTTCAACCTGGTGGGCATCCCGCCGGCGCCGCGCGGCGTGCCGCAGATCGAGGTGTCCTTCGACATCGACGCCAACGGCATCGTGAGCGTCGCGGCCAAGGACCTGGGCACCGGCAAGCAGCAGTCCATCAAGATCACCGCGCCCAAGAAGCTCTCCAAGGAAGAGATCGAGAAGATGGTGCGCCAAGCCGAGCAGTTCGCATCCGATGACGCGAAAAAGAAGGAAGAGGTGGAAGCCGTCAACCAGGCCGACACCCTTGCCTACTCGGTGGAGAAATCCCTGAAGGACTACGGGGACAAGGTGAGCCAGGCGGAGCGGGCCGACATCGAGGCGAAGCTCAACGACCTGAAGGGCGCCATCAAAGAGAAGAACATCGATCGGATCAAGAAGGGGATGGAGGAGCTCACGAAGGCGTCCCACAAGCTTGCCGAAGAGGTGTACAAGCAGGCCTCCGCCAAGGGCGCCGGTCCGCAGCCGGGACCCGGCGGTCCTGAAAGCGCGGCGGGGCAGGGACCCACGGACGGTGGTGGGGAGCGCAAGAAGGACGACGACGTCATCGACGCGGAGTTCCGCGAAGAGAAGAAGTAAATCGGGAAGGCGCTGCGGGAAGCGCGGCGCATAGCCATGGAGGGCGAGGCCGAGCGAGCACACGGAAGTGCGCTAGCGAGGCCTTTTTTATAGGAAAACATATGTCGACGAAACGTGACTACTACGAGATCCTCGAGGTCAAGAAGAGCGCCACCCATGAGGAGCTGAAGAAGGCATACCGCGAGATGGCCCTCCGCCATCACCCCGACCGCGTGCCACCGGAAAAGAAGAAGGAG
>JBEKVA010000105.1:0-11520 GCA_049514475.1 Spirochaetia bacterium | reverse complement strand
AGGATCTGCGCCGCTTCATGCACGCGGGTGTTGATCTCCGCCTTGGGATATTTCCTGATCTTCAGGCCGAAGGCCATATTGTCGTACACGGTCATATGGGGGTACAGGGCGTAATTCTGGAACACCATGGCGATGTCCCGGTCCTTCGGGGCGACATCATTCATCTGCTTCCCGTCGATATACAGCTCTCCCGACGAGATCTCCTCGAGCCCGGCAACCATCCTGAGGGTGGTCGTTTTGCCGCAGCCCGAAGGACCTACCAGGACCACGAACTCCTTATCGTTGATTGTCAGGTTTGCGCTATCGACGGCTTTCACTCCGCCTTCGTAGACCTTGGTGATGTTCCTGAGCTCAACTGTCGCCATAGGCAGACCTCCCGAGTGGATTATCTTATGAAACGATCTTAAGGTAGAAGATAGGAGAAGTCAATGAAAATGTCCCTTTGAGAGGGCCCGGGACCGCGTGGAGCGCCTGAAAAGGCGATACGCAACCGGGCGAGGACTATTTCTTCTGCGCCTGCTGCCAGTCGGCAAGCACCTTGTCGAGGTCCTCGGACTCCTGGCCCGCGCTCTTCTGGACGATCCAGGGATCGATGACCCCGTCGCGAAGCCTCACCCAGTTGTCGGGAAGGGTCTCGGGGAAAACGAGGAGGTTCTCCTGCGGGATGTGGCCGAGCAGGAGCGGGTACTTCTGAGGTAGGTCCTTCTCGTTGATGCTCCGGTAGGCGGAAAAACCGTTGGTGACCCCGAAGACGCCGATGCGCAGGGACTGGTTCACCGTCAGCAGGGACTGCTGCACCGGCAGGCTGCAAAACCATTGCAGGAACGCCCGCGCCCCTCCCTTGTTGCGCGATGAGCGAAGCACGCCGCCGAAGAGAACGTCGTCCATGACGGGGATGGAGCTCGCACGGGAGAGCCAGCGGAAATCAAAATCCCTCCGTTCCTCCTCGGGGAGGGCGAAAAGGTCCCTGAAGGAGGTGAACGCGAAGAGGATCTTCCCCGAGGACAGCAGCTTGTACCAGGGTTGAACGAGGTAGCGGCGGGAAAAGTCCTCGTCCGCGGCGGCGCTCGTGTTCGCGCCCGCCAGCCACTTCTGTACGAAATCCACGGTCTCCTTCAGCCCGTTCTCCTCCCACGCGGGCAGGCCGCCGCGGCCGGGCCGGAATCTCGTGCCGAAGAGAAGCGCCGCGGTGGTGAGAAAATCGGTGTTCCAGTCCCAGAGGGGAGAAAAACCGGCCGCAGTGATTGACCCGTTCTTGCTCGTCTTCCTGTATGCCGCGCTCATGCTCTGCAGTACATCGAGAGGCATGAACATGTTGGGCACGTCCTGGGAGGCGCGCACGTAGACGATGGCGGGCAGAGTGAAGGAGATCGGGATGAGAATCGGGCGATTGTCGCGCGAACCCATGGCGAGCAGCCCCGGGTAAAACCAGGCGGGATCGATCTTGCCGGGCTTCACGAGGTCCCCTATCGCATCCAGCTTGTCCATGACCGCCGGCGTAGCCAGCCACTCCCCGATCACCAGGTCCGCCCGCACCCCGTCCCGCACGGACTGGGAGGGGGTTTCCGCGTAGAGGATCTCCACCTTCACGTCGGACTGCACCGCGTTGAAGCGGTCGACATAGGCCGCCATTTCCGGCCTGTTGGTCATCAGCTGGACGGTGGGCTCGATGCCCAGGCCGCACGCGCTGAAAAGCGCGCAGATCGCCGCAGCGGAGAGCAGGGAAAGCGCGCGTGTGAGGCTGTTCATCACAGGCACTGTAAGAAGAAGGCAATCTTGTTGTCAACACGGCTGATCTGCTACCCTCACGGTCGTGAGAGCCCGCGGATGAACGAGCCACCCTACCTCACCTACGCGCGCTACCTCACGGACCGCCACGGGTGCATCGTTTACCGCGTGGCGGTCGACGCCGGCTTCTCCTGCCCCAACAGACCCGAGGGGCGGTCCAGCCGCGGGTGCACCTACTGCGCCGAGGAGGGAGGCCGTGCGCCGTACCTCTCCGCGGCAAGCCACACCGCGATGGAAACACAGGTACGGGAGTCAATCGCGTTCCTGCGCGGCCGCTACCGCGCCGAGGCGTTCATCCTTTTCTTCCAGGCCTTTTCCAACACGAACGCTCCGGTGGCGAAGCTTCGGAAGATCTACGATCACGGCCTGTCCCTTGCCCCGTTCGTCGGCCTGAACGTGGCCACGCGGCCCGACTGCCTTGATGCCGAAAAGACCGACCTCCTGGCCTCCTATCGCTCGCGGGGACTGGAGGTGTGGGCGGAGCTGGGCCTGCAGACATCGGATGACACCACGCTGCAGAGGGTCGCGCGGGGACACACGGCGGAAGATTTCCTGCGCGCCTACCGGCTGTTGAAGGACCGGGGGTTGAAGGTAGCCGTGCACCTCATCTTCGGGCTGCCGGGAGAAGACATGGCGGAGATCATGCGCACGATGGAGTTCGTGGCCCGCCTCGAGCCGGACGGGGTGAAGATCCACAACCTTCACATCCCCATCGGCACCGTGCTCGCCGAAGAGCTGCAGAAGGGCGAGCTGACCGCTCCCACCGCTCCGCGGCACCTGGAATACGTCATTGCGGCCATCGAGCGGCTGCCGCCGGCCACGGTGATCATGCGTCTCACCTGTGACACGCCCGAGGAACGGCTTGCGGCCCCCCGGCACTTCTGGCCCAAGGGCCTCTTCCTCGAAAGGCTGTCCGACGCCATGCGGGCCCGGGGCGCGCGCCAGGGGCGGCTCTTCGCACCCGCGGTGCATTAATCCGCGGTGTACCGCGGTGCATTAATCCGCGGTGTACCGCGGTGCATTAATCCGCGGTGTACCGCGGTGCATTAATCCGCGGTGTACCGCGGTGCCTTGACCGAGCAGTACGCATGATTTACCTTGCACAGCGAGAGGCAGAAAAGGTGGAGATCAAAGACCCGGACATTTTCAGGATCATCGAGAAGCTTGGTGACCATTTCCAGAACAACGTTTCCAACCGCTTCATCCGCAAAGCGCTGGTGATCCTGGAGCTGCAGCAGTCTGAATGGGACCGCCTGGAGAACCTCACCTCCAAGGCGGAGTCCTACAAGCAGCTGGGCTTCCAGTTCGATGAGCTGTACGAGATGGTGCTGGCTGCGGCCCACTTCATCCACCAGGCGCGGACGAAGATGGTTCCCAATATCAGGACAATGCTGGCGCAGGGAGCGACGGAAAAGGACAAGATCCTGCGCGACATGGCGGCCCAAAACTTTCCCGTGAACCTGGCCATTCTGGCCGATTACGTGAACGAGCTGTACATGAAGACCACCGCCCTGGACAGGGCTGCCCATGAGAAGAAGCGTCCCGTCTACGAGCGCATCCCCGAGCTGAAGGAGCTGGGAAAGTACCTCGTCACCTCGTGAGCGGGCGCCCCGCCGGGTGCGGAGCGGGCGGCCTGCGGCCGCGGTACCTTCCGCGGAGCCCCGTGGCATTCCTCCCCTCTTACAGCTTTTCCGCCGTCGCGTAGATGAGATCGTAAAGCTCGGGCAGCTTCTCGAGGTCCACGCTCGAGAACGCCACGCGCAGGCAGCGCTCATCGATGGCGATGGTCCCCACGCCGCTCTCGGCAAGAAGCTTCTTCCGCAGATCCTCAGCCTTCCCCCGGTTCAGGCGGAAGCTCATGAAATACCCCGAGTTGAAGGGCAGCGCCTGGATGGCGGTGCTCATCTTTGCGGCCACGATCTGCTTCACGCACTCGTAGCGGCTGCGCAGGAGCCTGGCCGCCTCGTCCTTTTCCCGCTGCCGACTGGGATTCTCGATGGCATGGATGATCAGGTTCTGCGCCAGGATGCTGGAGTTGGAGATCGTGGATCGCAGCGCGCCCATGAGCTTGCGCACCAGCGCATCGTACTGGTCCTTCGTGAGGCCGCGGCCGCCGAAGGTGATGAAGCCGGTGCGGAAGCCCCAGGTGAGGTCCTCCTTCGTCGAACCGTCCACCTTCGCGGCAAGCACGTTCTCGTGCAGGCTGCAGAAGAGCGCAAAAAGGGACTGGCGGTAGATCTGCTCCTCGTAGAACAGCCCGAAGTACGCGTCGTCGGTGATCACCAGGAGCCGCGTGCCCGCGGCAGCGACCTCCCTGACGGCCTTCACGACGGCATCCGCCTCGGCCCGGCTGGGCGAATAGCCGGTGGGGTTGTTGGGGAAGTTCAGCAGGAGGACGATCTTCCCCGCTCCCGCCGCGCCCTTCATGGCAGCGGTGAGCCCTTCGACATTGAAGCCGCCGGCGCTCGAATAGAAGGGGAACAGGGTAATCCTGGCATCCCGGCGGGTCTCGAAGATGAGCGGGTAGTTGTCCCAGTGCAGGTCGGGGAGGACAAGCGTGTCGCCGGGGTTCACGAACATGTCGGCAAGGGTGGAAACGCCGGCGGTGAGGCCGGGCACCACGACCGGCAGGGAAAACTCGGCGCTTCCGATGTCGGGGTTCTTGTGAACGATCTCCTTCTTCCACAGCTCCCGCAGCTTTTCGATGCCCTGGGTGGGCGCGTACGGGAAGATCTCGTCAGGGGTCAGTCCCGGCACGAGGGAACGGATGGCATCCAGGAAGACGGGGGAGCCCCCCTTCGTGGCGATGCCGATGGTCGCGTTCGCGCGGGTTGCCTGTTTCTTGGCCTCCGCGGACTGGGCGACGATTCCCTTGGGGAAGAACATCCGCAGCCCCAGCTCGGACAACAGAGCGCCGGCAGCGCTCCCCTTCAGAATGGCGTTCAACTCCGCGGCCAGAGGGTTCATCCCTGGTTTATACGGGAGGCGCCCGCGAACGTCAATCCCGCCGCGGTACGGCCTTCGGGCCGAACGGGTACTCCCGTACCCCGCGGATCTGCCTCGATGGACACCGCCGGCGGCGTCCCCGGGGCAGGCTTGACAGGGGGTGGCTATACGAGCAACATTTTTGTAACTTTTTTTTTGACGAAATACAATTTTGTAGGATCGTGGGGAGGTGGGCATATGGGCGCGGAAAGACGGAGGCTGGACGGAGGGCCCGAGGAGATCTCGATCCTGTTCGAGGTTTCACAGATCCTCGATTCCAGCCTCGACCTGCGCACGGTGGTGGAGCCGGTGCTGGAGGTGATCACGCGATCACTGCGCATGAAGTTCGCCACCCTCACTCTTCTCAATCGCCAGAGCGGGGAGATTTCCATTGAAGCCGCCTACGGCCTGTCCCCCACGCAGAAGCGCCGCGGCAGGTACAAGCTGGGTGAGGGCATCACCGGGAAGGTCATCCAGACGGGCAAGCCGGCGGTCGTTCCCCGCATCTCTCAGGAGCCGCAGTTCCTCGACAGGACGGGAGCCCGCAAGAGCCAGGAAACCGGGGACTCCTCCTTCCTCTGCGTCCCCATCAAGATGGGACGCGAGGTGATCGGTGCCCTGAGCGCCGACGGCCCCGCCGCGGAGGCGGCTGAGCTGCAGGAGGGAGCGCGCATCCTCTCGGTCATCGCCTCCCTGATCGCCCAGGCGGTGCGCCTGCGCCAGTCGGCGCAGGAGGAGCGCGAGCGGCTGATGGAGGAAAACCTGCGCCTGCAGGACGAGCTGAAGGACCGCTTCCGGCCGTCGAATATCATCGGGAACTCCAAGGCCATGCAGGAGGTCTACCACCTGATCTCCCAGGTCTCCGCCAGCGACACGACGGTGCTCCTGCGCGGGGAGAGCGGCACCGGCAAGGAGCTGGTCGCGCACGCCATCCATTACGCCAGCAGACGCGCGGCGAAACCCATCATCAAGGTGAACTGCGCGGCGCTGCCCGAGGGGGTGATCGAGAGCGAGCTCTTTGGTCACGAGAAAGGGGCCTTCACGGGCGCCGTGGCCGCGCGCAAGGGCCGTTTCGAGCTGGCCCAGGGCGGCACGCTTTTTCTCGATGAGATCGGCGATCTTTCCCCGGCCATGCAGATCAAGCTCCTGCGCGTGCTCCAGGAGAAGGAGTTCGAGCGGGTGGGCGGCACCAGTACGCTGAAAGCCGACGTGCGCATGATCGCGGCAACCAATCGCGACCTGGAGCAGCTCATCGAGAAAGAGCAGTTCCGCCAGGACCTGTACTACCGCCTGAATGTCTTTCCCGTGCACATCCCTCCCCTGCGCGAGCGGCGGACCGACATTCTTCTGCTTGCCGATTACTTCGCCGAGCGCTACAGCAGGCAGAACCACAAGAACGTGCGCAGGATCTCGACTCCCGCCATCGACATGCTCATGGCCTACCACTGGCCGGGCAACGTGAGGGAGCTGGAGAACTGCATCGAGCGCGCCGTGCTGATCAGCGACGACGATGTCATCCACGGCCATCACCTGCCCCCGACGCTGCAGACGGCGGAGGCCAGCGGCACGATGCCGCGCGGCACCCTGCGCGCAACCCTGGAGCGGGTGGAGCGGGAGCTGCTGGTGGAGGCGCTGAAGTCAGCGCGCGGCAACATGGCGGCGGCGGCTGCCGGGCTGGGAATCACCGAAAGGATCATGGGCCTGCGCGTGCGAAAGTACCGGGTCGAGGCAAGGAGATTCCGCAGGGCCTGATTCCCGGAGCCTCTTGGCACGACTCTTGCACATCCAACGGCATCGACCTTTGGCAAGGAGGAATCGATGCCATCCATAAACTATGGCGATACCGCCTGGATGCTCATGTCCACGGCGCTCGTCATGGCGATGACCGCACCGGGTCTCGCCATGTTCTACGGCGGACTGGTCCGGCGCAAGAACGTGCTCTCCGTCATGATGCAGTCCTTCTTCATCCTCTGCCTCATCAGCGTACAGTGGGTGCTGTGGGGCTACAGCCTGGCCTTCGGGCCTGACGCGGGACACGTGATCGGCAATCTCTCGTGGTTCGCCCTGCGGGGGGTGGGCCTGGCGCCCAACCCCGATTACGCGGCAACCATCCCCCACCAGCTCTTCGTGGTCTACCAGATGATGTTCGCCGTCATCACCCCCGCCCTCATCACCGGAGCGTTCGCCGAGAGGATCAAGTTCTCGACATTCGTGGTGTTCACCCTGCTGTGGTCGACGTTCGTCTACGACCCGGTTGCCCACTGGGTATGGGCAAAGGACGGGTGGCTGCGCAACCTCGGGGCATTGGATTTCGCCGGCGGCACCGTGGTGCACATCTCCTCGGGGATCTCGGCGCTCGTCTTCGCCCTGGTCATCGGCAGGAGATCCGGCTACCCGCGCATCACCCCGCCTCCCCACAACATGACCTACACGGTCATCGGCGCGGCGCTGCTCTGGTTCGGGTGGTTCGGCTTCAACGCTGGCAGCGCGCTGGCCGCCAACGAGCTGGCCGTGAGCGCCTTCATCAACACCAACACCGCCGCCGCCATGGCGGGTCTCTCCTGGGTGATCATCGAGTGGCTGGTCACGAAGAAGCCCACCGTGCTCGGCGCGGCAACCGGCGCAGTGGCAGGGCTGGTGGCCATCACGCCGGCCGCGGGCTTCGTGACGCCCATTGGCGCGATTGCCATAGGAATCTGCGTTGCCATCGTCTGCTACGTCTCCGTTTCCGTGATCAAGGGAAGGCTGGGCTACGACGATTCCCTGGATGCATTCGGTGTGCACGGGGTGGGCGGGACCGTCGGGGCGCTGCTCACCGGCGTGTTCGCCTCCAAGCTGATCAATCCCGCCGGCGCCGACGGGGGCATCTACGGCAACTGGCGCCAGCTCGGCGTCCAGGCAGCGGCCGTTCTGGTCGTCATCATCTACGCCTCCGTGATGACGCTGATCTTCACCAGGGTGCTGGACCTCGTCATGGGCCTGCGCGTGCGCGAGGAGGACGAGGCCATTGGCCTGGACAGCACGCAGCACAAGGAAAGCGCCTACACGCTCATCGACTGATCACAATGAAAGAAATGGAGTAACACATATGAAACTGATTATCGCCATCATCCAGCAGCACAAGCTCGACGACGTGATGCGGGAGCTCGACGAGGAGGAGATCTACCTGAAGACCGTGACCAATGTCCTCGGGTGCGGCAGGCAGAAAGGGGTCACGGAGGTCTACCGGGGCGTCAAGGAAGTGGGGACGCTGCTGAGGAAAACGCGCCTGGAAATCGCCGTCAACGATGCCTACGTGAAGCCCGCCGTGGCGGCCATCATCAAGGGGGCCCGCACGGGAAAAATCGGAGATGGAAAAATCTTCGTCCTTCCCATGGAAGAGTGCATACGGATCAGGAGTGGAGAGACGGGCACGGTGGCAATCGGCTGACGCCGCCGGCGCGGGGCGCCGTGCCGCGCCCCGCCTCCGCCCCGTGCCGCCGCACCGCTCCCTGCCGCTTGACGACCACCCATTGACAGGAACCGCGATATCGTATTTTCATGTCCTTCACCTGCATAAATATGCGTGACCGTGTCCAACCGGGAACCAGGACATCCGCAGGCAAACCGTGTGAAGGAGAAGGCCATGCTGGAGCTTAAGAAGGGCATCGACATCCTGTCAGCCGTCGGAGGAGTGAGGACGCTGGGGGAGGCGCGAAAGATCTTCGCCGCGGCCCTGGACGCGAAGAACCTGGCCAAACTGCAGACCATAAAGACCGAGGATGCCCTGCTGCGCATCGCCAACGCCATCGCGATGTGCAGGCCCGAGCGGGTGTTCGTCGTCGGCTCCTCGATTGAAGACGTTGCGGCATGCCGCACGATGAGCCTCGATGGCGGCGAGGAATGCCCCCTGGCCATGAAGGACCACACGCTCCACTTCGACCTTCCCGAGGACCAGGGGCGCATGGTGGACCAGACCTACTACATCGCCAACACGGGGGAAGAGGTCAGCGTCCTGGCCAAGAAGATGCTGCGCGACGAGGCCCTTGCCTACATCCGCGACACCATGGGCGGCATCATGAAGGGCAGGACGATGCTGGTTGGCTTCTACAACCGCGGGCCCGTCGGGGCACAGGCCGCCGTCCCGGGGCTGATGATCTCCAGCTCCGCATACGTTCTGCACAGCGCCAACATCCTCTACCGAAATGTCTTCGACCGCTTCGACGCCGAGGTGAAGAGGTGCGGCGTGTTCTTCACGAACGTGCACAGCCAGGGCACCAACAGGTCGGAGGACATCCCCAAGGCGCGCATCTTCATGGACCGAAGCTGGTTCACCTCGTTCAGCATGTACTGCACCTACGCGGGCAACACGCTCATGCTGAAGAAGGGCAACCATCGCTTCGCCGTCGATCTCTGCACCTACTACCGCAGGGAGAAGGAGCTCTCCGAGCACATGTTCATCACCGGCATGACCGGCCCGGGGGGCAGGAAGACCTTTTTCGCGGGGGCCGCACCGTCCGGCTGCGGCAAGACGACCACCGCCATGGTGGGGACCGACTACGTCGGGGATGACCTGGCGCAGATGTGGATCGCCTCGGACGGGACGCTGCGCGCGGTGAACCCCGAGATCGGCGTCTTTGCCATCGTGGCGGACCTGAACAAGGAAGGGGACCCCTACCTCTACAAGTGCATGCGGGAGCCGGGGACGGAGGTCATCTGGTCCAACGTGCTGGTGGACGAGCACAGCGTGCCGCACTGGACGGGCAGCGGGGAAACACCTCCGACCAGGGGCAACAACTTCCAGGGAGAATGGTGGCCCGGGAAGACCGACAAGAACGGAAAGCCCATTCCCATATCGAATGCAAACGCGCGGGCGACTCTCAGCAACACGGCCATCGGCAATTACAATCAGGCGATCGCCTCCGACCCTGCCGGTGTTCCCGTCAAGGTCATCACCTACAGCGGGAGAGACAGCGACACCATGCCGCCGGTGTGGGTTGCCAAGAACCCCGATCACGGCGTCGTCATCGGCGCCTCCATCCTTTCCGCGGCCACTGCCACGGAAGTGGGGGCCAAGGGAGTGAGCCGACAGCCGTGGGCCAACTCCCCGTTCATCCCCTGCCCGCTGGGGGACTACATGGAGGCCCAGTTCCTGTTCTTCAACTCGAAGAAGTTCTCCCCCCAGGGACGGCCCCTGCTGGCAGGCCTGAATTACTTCCTCCTTGACTGCGAGCGCGGCGGGGACCAGGCAAAGCTGCTGGGGGAGAAGCGGGACGTTCGGGCGTGGCTCACGTGGCTGGAAAGGTACGCGCACGGGGAAGTGCGCGCCATCGAAACCCCGATCGGGTTCGTCCCCCGCTACGAAGACCTCCGCGACATCTTCAAGGAGATGGTCACAAAGGAATACAGCAGGGACCTCTACGTGAAGCAGTTCTCCTTCTACGTGGACAACATCCTTGCCCGCATCGAGCTGCAGGAGGACGCCTACCGCAAGGAAAAGAAGATGCCGGGCAGGATCTTCGAGGTCTACGAGGAGCAGAAGAAGGGTCTCCTTGCCCTGAAGGAGAAGTACGGCGCCGTCGTAACACCCGAGTCCCTGGAGAAAGGGGCCTGAGCCCGCGCCGCCGCGTTCGGGACAGGGCCGTCGCACTGCGCGGCGGCTCCGCACGCGCCCGTATGGCGGCTCCGCACGCGCCCGTATGGCGGCGTTGCCGGAAGCCAGCGTTTCAGGTTAAATAGGCTGCGGTGGAGCAGATTTCGAGCGAAATACGTGTCGGCTACTCTGATCGGGAAACCAACGCGCTGCTCGCCGCCGTAACGGACGCCCAGCGCCCCTTCAGCCGGCACTTCAACCAGAGCGAGGATTTTTTCCTCCTCCTGGAGGACGCCTACACCGTCCCGCACCTGCCCATTCACCACGACGTGCGGCTGCGCACGCCGACCCCCGCGTACGCGGCCGCGTTGCGCGGCGTCCTCACGGAGCTGGCACGGCTGGCGCCGCAGGCGCTGAAGGACCTCGCCTATTTCTTCGACCCCTCGGAGATCCTCCGTCCCTGCTTCTATCGCCTCTACCGGGTGGAGGACAGCCTTTACCTGTACCTGCTGCGCGTGGACCTGAACATGCGCGCCACGGAGAGCACGGTGATAGAGCGGGGCACCAACGACACCACCCCCCATTACAGCTCCCGAAGGGTCTTCCTGGAACCGACGGTCATCCCCCTGGAGGAGGCGGTGCGGGAGGACGGGGTGGTACAGGGTTTCCGCATCCGCCAGACCATCTCGCAGACCTGGATCGGCGAGTACGGGCGGGGGTACTTCCAGCAGGGCATCTGGATGGACGCCGACCTCACGAAGTTCTTCAGCCGGCTGTTCCTGCCGGCGGGCAGGAAGACCTACCCCTTCTACCCGTACCTGTGCAAGTACAAGACGGTGTGCCAGTCGGTGGTCGATCTCTCCCCCCACAGCCGCGCCGCGTTGATTCCGGCGCTGCACCGCTGCCTGGCGTTTCTCCTGCCCGTCATGGAACGCATACAGGCGGAGATGAAGCACGGGAGCTTCTCCGAAGAGCTGGAGTTCTTCCGCGAGCTCAAGGGGCAGGTGCCCGGCGCCTGGTACGCGCCCTGGGAGAAGATCAGGATCAGGTCCTACCTCAACGACCAGGACATGAAGGAGTACGAAATTGAAGATTGACCTGGGCGCCCCGGCCGGCATGAAAGTGACCGTCATGGGGCTGGGGATCAACGGCGGCGGCCTGGCCTCCGCGCGATT
>JBEKVA010000104.1:0-11532 GCA_049514475.1 Spirochaetia bacterium | reverse complement strand
CAAGCTCGTCTACGACCTGGACAAGAGCGTCTCCCTGCCGCACCAGGTCTACATGGCCAAGGAGATCGCGAAGCTGGTCGTTCCGCCGGGCTTCAGCCCGTCAAAGATCGGCTACATGGACATGCCTGCCCTCCAGCAGACTGCCGATTACGCCTTGAAATACGGGCTGCTCACGAAGCCGGCTGATCTCAAGGCCAGCATTGATTCCTCCTACTGGGAGAAGGCTACGGCCCCGTAAGCGGCGCGTGGAGCATACATCCGATCCACTGAAAGGAAGGCCCTTCCTTTCAGTGGATTTCCGAAACGTCATGCGAGTTCACTACATTATTCCCTTGGAGGATTCTGGTATGGAAATGGCTGTCAGGGACTCGGTGTCCACCTGCGATACCGCGGCAGACACCGATGACGCGGCCGTCATCGAGCTGCGCAACGTGAGCATGGTTTACAGGAACACCGCCGGCAAGGAAGTGGAAGCCCTGCGAAAGGTGAGCATCGATATAAAGAAAGGGGAGTTCGTGTCACTGCTGGGCCCGTCCGGCTGCGGCAAGACGACGCTCCTGCGCATCATCGCGGACCTGCTGGAGCCGACCAGCGGCACGGTGAGCATCTCGGGGCAGACGCCCCGGGAGACACGGCTTCAGAAGAAGTACGGCATCGTATTCCAGAGCCCCGTCCTGTTCGACTGGAGGACGGTCCGTGCCAACATCCGCCTCCCCCTGGAATTGATGAAGGTCACTCGCGAGGAGCAGAAGCGGCGCATCGACGGGCAGCTGGAGCTCGTGGGTCTCACCGAGTTCGCCAACAGTTACCCCTGGCAGCTCAGCGGAGGCATGCAGCAGCGGGTGGGCATCGCGCGGGCACTCGCCATCAAGCCCGAGTTTCTCCTCATGGACGAGCCCTTCTCTGCCCTCGACGAGTTCACACGGGAGAAGCTCAACGAGGACCTGCTGGAGATCTGGCGAAAGACGAACAAGACGGTCATTTTCGTCACGCACAACATCTCCGAGGCGGTGTTCCTCTCTGACCGGGTCTTCGTCCTCTCTCCGCTTCCCGGCAGGCTCTCCCGCGTCATCGACATCGATCTCCCCCGTCCCCGCTCGCAGGAGACCCGTGAATCCCCGCAGTTTTTCTCCCTGGTCTCCCGGATCCGAAAAAGCTTCGAGTGGGCGTAGCGGCCGCGGTGAGAACCAATCGACGGGTTGTGGCCCTCGTCTGGGTCGCGGGGGTCGTCTGCCTCTGGGAGCTGGGGGCGTTCCTGCTCGCCCATGTCTTCCATGACGCCATGGCGGTATCAAAGCTTCCCTATCTCCATGACATCCTCCTCACCATGGCCCGCAATGGCGGCTCCCTCTCCCAGGCCGCCGGGGTGACCCTCTCCAAGGCGGCCACCGGCTTCCTCGTGGGAGCCGCCGTCGGATACCTGCTGGCAGTCCTGATGAGCATTTCCCGAACGGCGGAGCGCATCGCCTTCCCCTACCTGATTGCCTCCCAGATGATCCCCGTGCTGGGGCTGGCACCCATCATCTTCAACCTGCTGCGGGACATGAACACCTCCCGGATGGTCATTGCGGCATACATCACCTTCTTCCCTGTCGCCGCAAGCACCCTCAGCGGGTTCAAGAGCGTGGACCCCGAGAAGCGCCAGCTGATGCATTCCTATGCGGCGAAAACCCACGTGCTCTACATCAAGCTCATGGCTCCCTTTGCCATGCCGTATCTTTTCGCCGGGCTGAAAATCGCGGCGCCCCTGTCGGTCACCGCGTCGATCCTGGTGGACATGCTCGGGTCGAAGAACGGCATTGGGGTGAAGCTCCTGTATTCACTCTATGGCGGGGTGCAGGACATCTTCTGGGCATCGGTGCTCACCAGCGCCCTCATGGGCGTCATCAGCTACCTGGTGGTCGTCCTTGCGGAGAAGGTTTTTCTCCCGTGGGAGCACCCGGCGCGCCGGCTTGCTGGAGTGAGGGAATGACTGATCGGCGGAAGAACATTCTCTGGCCCGCTGGATTCGGTGTTGCGCTGCTCCTGCTCTGGCAGGCGGGCGTCTTTCATGCGATTCTCGGCCTGAAGCTCTTTCAGCTGCCGGTGCCCACGGAGATAGTCCAGACCCTTGCGAAGAATCTCCCGAATGCGCTCAGGGACTGCGGCGTCACCGTCTCGGGAGCTCTCATCGGCATGACCATCGGGTCCCTCATGGGATTTTTCGTTGCCGTGATCGCTACCGTTTTCCCCCGGTGGGGCTACGGCGGGCTGTTCGTCATATCGGCCCTGAACGCCATCCCCATCGTCGCCCTCTCGCCCATCATGAACCAGTGGTTCTCCTCGGGCATGGGACAGAAGATCGGGGTCGTGACCGTGGTGACCATGGCCGCGATGGCCTTCAATGCCTATCGGGGCCTGAACGATCTCACCCCGTTTTCCCTGGATCTCATGAGGTCCTATGCGTCAGGCAGGAGAACGGTCTTCTTCCGCCTGCGGCTGCCCAACTGTCTTCCCAGCGTATTTACGGCCTTGAAAATCAACATCACCTCCGCCATGATTGCTGCCATCGTGAGCGAATACTTCGCTTCCTCCACGGCGGGGCTCGGCTTCGGAATCAAGGACAATCTCCGCAAGGCGGAGATGGCAATGGGCTGGTCCTACATCGCCATCGCCTCCGCCGCCGGTATTCTTTTCTATCTCCTTATGGTTTTTGCGGAGCGTCGTCTGATACGATGGCATGCCTCGCAGAGGTAAAGAATCGAATTCGGTTCATTGAGGAGGTTTCCGATGCTTGATCCCAAACGGGCGGTCTCGATGATGAAGAGCCTGCGTGAGCTCACCAGCGACGCAAACGGCAACCAGCGCGTGGTCTTCACGCCGGTCTGGCTGAAAGCGGTCGACTTCTTCAAGGCCGAGTGCGCCAAGCTGAAGATCCCCGTGCGCATGGACTCAGCCGGCAACCTCTGGGCGGAGCTGGCGGGCAAGAGGCCCGAATCCGTGGTGATCGGCGGTCACCTGGACAGCGTGCCCAACGGCGGCTGGCTGGACGGGTGCTGGAACGTGATCGCGGGTCTCGAGGTGCTGCGCTCTCTCCAGGCGCAGGGCGTACCCCCCGTCACCGTGAAGCTGGTGAGCTGGTGCGACGAGGAGGGGGCGCGCTTCGGGCGGAGCCTTTTCGGCTCCAGCGCGTTCTCCGGCCACATGGACCCGGCGGAGCTGGGCCGGCTGGTCGACAAGGAAGGGATCACCTACGCGGATGCCGCGAAAGCCTACGGCATCGACGTCTTCAAGGCGCCGAAGGCCACCGCTGAACAGAAAGGGATCCTGGCCTACCTGGAGCTGCATATCGAGCAGGGCCCGGTGCTGGAGAGCCTGGGCATGCCGCTGGGAGCGGTGCTCGGCACGGTGGGCGTCGAGCGCAACCTCATCACCTTCAAGGGCCAGGCGGCGCATTCAGGCTCTACGCCGATGAACGTCCGCAAGGACGCCTTCCGCGCCGCCGGCAAGATGGCGCAGGAGATCTACACGATTGCCGACCGGCACAAGGGCGTCTGCACCATCGGGAGCTGCACGACAAAGCCCGGCATCGTGACCTCCGTCGTGGAGGAGTGTGTCATCACCCTCGACCAGCGCCATCTCGACGCGAAGGAGCTGGCCGCGATGTGGAAGGAGGCCCAGGAGGCGGCCCGCCGATTCGCCAAGGAGGGCAATGTCGAGGTGTCCTTCGGGGATCTGTGGCGCATCGAGCCGATCCTGTTCCACCCCGAGCTCACCGCATTCTGCGAGCAGGCAATCAAGGAAGCTGTCGGGAAATCGCATCGGCTTCCCTCCGGCCCGCTGCACGACGCCGCCGAGGTCTGCCGCGCCGGCATCCCGACGCAGATGCTCTTCGTGCAGAGCCTGCGGGGCATCAGCCACAACAAGATCGAAGACACGAAAGAGGAGCACCTGGAGGCGAGCGTCGTGGCCCTGGCCAAGCTTGCCGAAAAAACCATCCCCTGGGCGCTGGGCAAGCTCTGAGCGGGGGACGGGGGGGCCTTCAGGGCTGGTAGCCGAATACCAGGGAGAGAAGCGGGAAGAAGGCCCCCCACTGCTCCTCGCGTCCCGCGGCAACGAAAGCAAGAAGGAAAACGATCTCGGTGATCTCGATGGTGGCACCCAGCACGTCCCCCGTGCAGCCGCCGATCTTCTTCCATGACATGACCCAGAAGAGCACTGCCGCCAGGAGCGCGATGATGGTGGGCACGGGCAGCAGCGCCGCCGAAATCGCTATCACGATGAGCGCGAGGACGAGGGGAAAGACGCCGATGGCGGACTCCGTGCTGAGGATCCCCTCCTCACCCCCGACGTAGGGCAGCATCCTCATGGCGATGAGCACGGTGGAGCGGGAGAACATGCTCATCACGGGCAGGGCCCCGATGAGCACCACCGATGACAGGGAGGTCATAGCAGCGTAGCGGGCCATGAAGGAGATTCCGATGGCCGCGCCGCCCATCGTCCCGATCCGCGGATCCTTGAGGATGCGCAGCGTCGTTTCCCGATCGCGTTTCCCGTAGAAGGCATCGGCGCAGTCTGCCAGCCCGTCAAGGTGGATGGCGCCGGTAAGAAGCAGTGAGAATGCTATGACCACCACCGCCACCACGGCCGCGGGGGCAACCAGGCCTGCCAGGAAGAGCACCACCGACAGAATTGCCCCGACCAGCAGCCCTGCCGCGGGATAGCCAGCGAACATCCCGTTCCTCTTCCTGCTCTTCAGGCCTTCGGGGATGGGGATGCGCGTCAGGAATGCGAGCGCCGAGAAAAAACCTCTCATGTCAGTGGGCGCTCACGCCCGCCTCCTCGAATGTCGCCATTTCCCGTATCACCTTTGCCCCCGCCTCGATGATGGGCATGGCAAGGGCGCAGCCGGTGCCTTCCCCCAGCCGCATGCCAAGGTCGAGGATCGGCTCCAGCTTCATGAGACCGAGCATGGCCGACTGCGCCGGCTCCACGGAACGGTGCGCCGCGAACATGAAGCCAGAGAGCCGCGGCTCAAGAAGCCATGCGATCATGGCCCCTGCCACGGAAATGACCCCGTCGATGACCACGGGAATGCGGCATTCGGCGGCTCCCAGGATGAGACCCGCGATGCCCCCGATCTCGAACCCTCCCACTTTTGCAAGGATGTCCAGGCCGTCCCGGGGATCCGGCCTGTTGAGGGCGATGCTCTGCTCGATAACGTCGGTCTTGTGAGCGAGCTGCGCATCGTCGATGCCGGTGCCCCGGCCGGTAAGACCGGCGACAGGCATGCGGGTGGCGACGGCCGCTATTGCCGTTGAAGGCGTGGTGTTGCCAATGCCCATGTCACCAGTGCCGATCATCCGGATGCCTTCCTTCGCAAGGCCGCGCGCAATTGAAGCTCCCCGCTTGATGCACTCCAGCGCCTGGTCCCGGCTCATGGCCGGTCCCCGCCGCATGTTGGCGGTGCCGGGGGCAACCCGCGCGTCCACCAGCGTCCCTTTGGCCACGAGGTCCGCCAGGTCTGCGCTGCAGCCCATGTCGACTACGCGGACCCCGATGCCGGCGTGCCGGCAGAGCACATTGATGCCCGCCATGCCTGCGGCGAAGCCGCGCACCATCTGGCCGGTGACCTCCGAGGGGTAGGCGCTGACCCCTTCCGCCGTCACCCCGTGGTCCCCGGCCATCACGACGACCATTTTCCGCGAAAGCTCCATGGAAGCATAGCCGGTGATGCCCGCCACCTTTTCTCCAAGCTCCAGGAGCCTCCCCAGGGCACGGCGCGGCATGAGGAGGGCATCGGCACGGGCCGCCGCTGTGCCTCTGCTCTGCTCATCGACATCGGTGATCCCTACGCCCGTCGTTTCAAAGACTCCCATCATTCCCTTCCTTTACCAGGCTTGATTCTCATGGGGATGCCGCTCACGAGGAAATACACCTCGTCGGCGGCCTGTGCGATGAGCTGGTTCGCGCGGCCCGCGCAGTCGCGGAACCTGCGCGCCAGCGCGTTGTCGGGCACGACGCCGGAGCCGACCTCGTTGCTGACGATAATGACGTCGCCGCTGGAGGCGGATTCATAGGCGCCGCCGGGGGCGCCCCCGCGGGCGGCAGCGACCAGCTCCTCGGCGGCCTGCGCGGCCCCGCGCTCCCCGAAGCCCTCATCGGTGAGCAGCAGGTTCGACATCCAGATGGTGACGCAGTCGACCAACACGGTCCGAGCGCCCTGCCCCAGCGCGCGGCGCAGGGCTTCGGGCACCGCGCGCGGCTCCTCCACGAGCCCCCAGCCTGCCGGCCGGGCCCTGCGGTGGGCCGCAATGCGGTCCCGCATCTCGTCGTCGAACGCCTGTGCGGTTGCCAGGAACACCCGCGGCCCCCCGCGGTCCTCAGCAAGGGACAGCGCGAAGCCCGACTTTCCGCTCCGGCTCCCGCCGGTCACCAGGATGATCACCGTGAGCCTTCCTTGGCGGGAAGGAACATCTCCTTCAGCGCCGGAACGGAATCCTCGTAGTCCTGCAGAGCAAAAACCTCGAGGCAGGCGCTTCGCGCGTAGCCCACGCCGTGCATTGCTCCCGCGACACTGGACCGCTCACTCCTGCCCAGCGCCGAGAGCGGCAGGTGGTCCCTGCCGTCACGCACGCCGTGCAGGTGGACCATGGAGATGCGACCCGCGAAGAATCGGAAAAACTCTGCCACGTCGTAGCCGTACAGCAGCAGGTGGCCGGCATCGATGCAGACCGAGAAGCCCAGCTCTCTCACAATGTCATCGATGTCCCGCAGGTCCCACTGGAGTGTTTCCACGCAGAAACGGTCTCGGGGCGGCTCGATGCGCGCCAGCGAAGCGCGCACCCGCTCCTTCCACGTCTCGGTACCCTCACCGTCATCCCTGAGAACGTGCAGCGTGTAGCTGGTGGGATGCAGGGGTGCGGTGAGCTCCACCAGCCGTGCCACCATCTCGAGGGAGGCGGCTCGGAATGCCGTGTCCCGGGAGACCACGTCGATGTCCAGGGGGAGGTGGATGTTGAAGCGCAGCCCGTCGGGCTCCGCGAGCTCTCCAAAGCGCGCCACCTCGGCGGGGGAGGGGATGTTGGTGGCGTTTCCGCTCTCGAAGAGGATGAGCTCCATCTCGTCGGCCAGGCCGCGCAGGCGCACGATATTGGCGGCAATGTCAGCGGGGTACAGGTAGGAGGTGACCCCGAAGGAAAAGGGGAACTGCCCCTTGAGGGAGCGCGGGCCGCTCATGAGAAAAACGCCGGGTAGGCCGTCCGCGCCAGCCATTCGACGGCGGCAGCGATGAACTGCGAGGTCGAGCTTTTCAGGTTCTCCGGCATGCTGTAGACCCGCCCGGTGCGCACCGCGGCAAGAGCGCGGAAAGCGGGATCAGTGGTGATGCGCGCTGAAAATGCCGCCGCCCCCTTCGGATTGCCGTAGACCCAGCCGGGCAGGATGAGGATGTCGGGATCTGTCTTGAGGATCTTCTCCCGGGACAGCGGCACCTGCCCCCACGAGTCAGCGGCGCTGCCGGCCACCGCGTTGATGAGCCCCGCCCGCTGCACGATCTCATCCCAGGAGCTGCCCTTTCCCTGGGCCGATCCCCAGGTGGCGTAGTCCATGACACGAAGGCGCTTGCCGGGGGCAACGGCAGAAACCGCGCGCGCCACCGCGGCAAGCCGGCTTTCCATGCCTGCGACCATCTCCCGGCCCTTCCGCGGCTCGTCCACCACCAGGGCCAGCCGCATGATCTTTGCCTCGATCTCGGGCACCGTGAGGCCGTTCGTCATGAGATACACGGGGACGCGGGCATCCCGCAGCTGCTGGACCAGGCCGGGGTCCGTCCAGCGGGCAACCAGGACCAGGTCAGGCCTCAGGGAAATGACGGTCTCGACGTTGAGGGTGAGCTTGTTGGGAACGGAAGCGGCGGCATCCGCGACGTTGGAAAGCTCGCGGTCCACCGCGAAGGCGGTGACCCCGAGAAGGCGGTTTCTTGCCACGAGGGAAAGAAGCATCTCGTCGGTGCTGATAGTCAGGGAAATGATCCTGCCCGGCGCGCTTGGAAGCGTGAGGGTGGTTCCCGCATCGTCGGTGACCGTGAGGGGGTAGCGGGTCTGGGCAGCGGCGGGAATTGCCGCAGCGAGGGCAGCAAGAAGAAGTGTGGCGCTGAAGAGCCGACGGAAGATCACGGAGACCTCCTGCAAGGATGCATCGCGTGCAGGCAGGGCATGCGGCAACCGAAAGTCCGCAGCGCCCTGAGTGCGCAGCCTCGACGTCTCCTGGCTTCCCGGGTCTCCCTCCTGCTCCGCCTTCCCGACCAGTGGGCCAGTGGCATGTCATGGAGCATTCGTCGCCGGTTACAGTGGCGCGTCCGCGGCGGATTCTCACCGCCTTCCGTTGCAAGGCCGCCGCAACCCTATCTGCGCCGAGGCCCTGCTGTCAAGTGCGATGAACACCGGCCGCTCCCCAGCGGCCCGCCGCCCCGCGTACGGGTCCGCCAGGGAGCTTGCAGGCCATCGGGGTTTTCTGTACTTTGTCCGGAGCGCCATGGCAACTTTTCTGAGACTTCTCGCATGGATTGGTCCGATCCTCGGTCTCGTCCTTGCGGGCCTGGCCGTTGCATATCTCCTGCTGCGGCGCCGCATCCTGCGGCACGTTGCCGCCGAGCTGGGCCGCGAGACCCTGCTCCTGGCAACCGCGGCGCGCGTCGGCGCCTCCAACGGGGCCGCCGCCTCATCCCCCGCCTCCGTGGGCGTCCTGATGCTCCTCTCCAACGGGCTGTATTTCCATTCCTGGGTCGGCGGCCGCGAAGTATTTGTCCCCGGTCCCTCCATCTCCTGGATAGGCGTCTCCGACGCGCGCGGGGCACCCCGATCGGAGCGGCATCGGATCCTCGTGCGCTTCCTCAACGCGGCGGGCAAGGAGGACGGGATCAC
This sequence comes from Spirochaetia bacterium, assembly GCA_049514475.1. Classification (GTDB taxonomy): domain Bacteria; phylum Spirochaetota; class Spirochaetia; order SZUA-6; family Fen-1364; genus Fen-1364. Next base: position 2,629 of record JBEKVA010000104.1, on the reverse strand, counting down.
CATCCGGCTTCTCTATCCCGAGGAATGGGTGGCCGCCATAAAGACCCACCTCATCACGCGGGCGAGCTGAGAAAGGGAGGAACATGCCGGGAAGCCTTTTCGGACGCATCCTGAGCATCACGACATTCGGGGAAAGCCACGGGCCCGCCATCGGGGTCGTGGTGGATGGGGCGCCTCCCGGGCTTGCCATTGTCGCGGAAGACATCCAGAAGGAGCTCGACCGGCGGAGGCCCGGCCAGAGCGCCGTCACGACGCCCCGCGCGGAAAAGGACAAGGTGGAGATCCTCTCGGGGATTTTCGACGGTGTCACCACGGGGGTGCCCATCGCGCTTCTCATCAGGAACGAGGACAAGCGCAGCAGCGACTACGAGAACCTGAAAGACCTCATCCGTCCTGGCCATGCCGATTGGACCTACGGGGCGAAGTACGGCGTACGTGACTGGCGCGGCAGCGGGCGTGCCTCCGGGCGGGAGACCGCGGCGCGGGTGGCGGCGGGGGCCATTGCGAAGAAAATGCTTGCCGCGCGCGGGGTCGCCATCCTGGGCTACAGCAGGGAGATCGCCGGCGTGCGCGCAGAGCGCGTGGACCCCGCGGAGATCGAGCGCAACATGGTGCGCAGCCCCGACGCGGAGGCGGCGGTGCTGATGATCGCGAAAATCGAGCAGGCCAAGGCTGACGGGGACTCCGTCGGGGGCATCGTGGAAGTGGTGGCCTCGGGATGCCCGGCGGGGCTGGGGGACCCGGTCTTCGACAAGCTGGAGGCGCTCCTGGCCCACGCGGTGATGTCCGTCGGGGCCACGCGCGGGGTCGAGGTGGGGGCCGGCTTCGAGGCGGCGCGCATGCGCGGGTCGCAGTTCAACGACCAGCCCTTCAGCGAGGGCGGACGCATGAAGACGCGCACGAACAACGCGGGGGGCATTGCGGGGGGCATCTCCAACGGTATGGACATCGTGGTGCGTGTCGCGATGCGGCCGCCGGCCTCCATCTCCCGTCCGCAGCAGTCCATCGATGCCAGCGGGCAGCCCGTGACGGTGCGCATCGAGGGCCGCCACGACCCCTGCATCGTGCCGCGCGCGGTGCCGGTGTTGGAGGCGATGGTCGCCCTGGTGCTCGCCGACTGCCTGCTGCTCCAGCAAGCCTACCGTTCCCATTGACACCCCGACGGCGAGGGTATTAACTGGCCGCGATGTCGATGAAACTCACGCAGTACATCCGGCCTGCCACGTTTCTCCCTGACCTCACCGTGAAGACGCGCGAGGATGCGCTGCGCACCATCGTGAGCGCGGTGGCCGCCCACGGCTTCATCAAGGACGAGAAGTCGGTGTTCGCCAAGCTCATGGAGCGGGAGAACATCCAGAGCACGGCGGTGGGAAACGGGATTGCCATCCCGCACTGCTTCACCGACGAGGTCCCCGACCTGATCATCTCCGTGGCACGCTCCCGCGACGGCCTGGAGTTCGACTCCTTCGACGGCAAGCCCACCCGGGTCGTCTTTCTCCTCATGGGCAATCGCCAGGAGCACAGCCTTCACCTGAAGGCCCTGGCCAGGATCGCCCGCCTGATCAAGAGCACGTCCTTTATCGAAAAGATCGTTGCATCCTCCACCGTGGAGGACATGGTCAAGGCGTTCGAGCTCGAGGAGGCGAAGATCTGATGAAACTGCTGTTCATCGTTCTGAACTCTGCGGACCTGCTCGAAGACGTCCTGGAAGGGCTCATCGAGTCAGGGGTGACGGGGGCCACCGTGGTGGACTCCGTGGGCATGGGCCACATTATCGAGGACGTGCCCCTGTTCGCCGGGATGCGCAACATCTTCAAGGCGGCGAAGCCGCGCAACAACATGGTCTTCTCCGTCATCGAGGACGGCCAGGTGCAGGAGACCCTGCTGGTCCTGGACAAGATCCTCGGCTGCAGCACGCAGGGGAAGGGCCTGGGCATCGCTTTCACCGTACCCATCGATGCCGCCATCGGCGTCTGCCGGGAGCCCTGAGCAGCATCGTGTATGATGTGGCGATCATCGGCGCAGGGGTCTCGGGCGCTGCCATAGCGCGCCGTCTCTCCCGCTATCACCTGCGCGTCGCGCTCCTGGAGCGGTGCGTCGATGTCTCCTTCGGCGTTTCCAAGGCCAATTCCGGCATCATCCACGGCGGCTTCCACCATTCGTCGAAGACGACCCTGAAGGCGCGCCTGGAGGTCGAGGGCAACGCGGCCTACGACGGCCTGCAGGCCGAGCTGGGCTTCCCCTTCCGCCGCACGGGCATCCTAGTCGCGGCATTTTCAATAGAAGAGATGAAGGTCGTCGAGCGCCTCTACGACCAGGGCGTGGAGAACGGGGCGCCCGGCATCGAGATCGTCGGGCGGGACAGGACCCTCGCGCTGGAGCCCGCGCTCAGCACCGATGCCGTTGGCGGGCTGCACGCCCCGGCCGGCGGGATCATCGAGTCCTACCGCTTCGTCTTTGCCCTGGTGGAGTCCGCCGTTGCCAACGGCGTGGAGCTGAAGACAGGCTGGAAGGCCTCCGCCGCGGCTCGCGCGGGGGACGCCTGGCAGCTCACCTCCGCCGCGGGGGAGACGGTGCGGGCGCGCTGGGTCGTCAACGCGGCGGGCCTGTATGCTGACGCCGTCTCGGC
>JBEKVA010000103.1:0-14024 GCA_049514475.1 Spirochaetia bacterium | reverse complement strand
GCTTGCCGGCAGCCTCGGGGTCCTTGCACGCATCCGCCCACCCCTGGATCGAGGCTTTCAGGAAGCGGACAAGGAGGTCCTGGTGGGTGGCCAGCCACTTGGAGTTGACGAACAGGCAGTCCTCGAGCATGGCTGCCTTGGCATCGTTCATGTCGATGACATTCAGCGAGCTCTTGTCGAGGCCGGCCTCCAAGAGAAGCCCGTACTCGTTGTAGATCATCGCGGAGGCGGCATCGATGTCGCCCTTGATGAGCTGGTTCATGGTATAGTCCTGCTGCACCAGCTTCAGATCCTTCTCCCTGTCGAGACCCGCCGATTCGATGAGGGCGTACAGCTCATACTCGTTGCCTCCGAACCAGGACCCGACCTTCTTGCCGGCAAGGTCTTTCGCCGTGTGAATGCCGCTGGAAGACTTGGAGACCAGCAGCAACGCGCTCTTCTGGAATAGCTGCGCCACCTCGACGAAACCCCAGCCCTTTTCCTGGTATTTCAGGAGACTGGAGACCCAGGTCACCCCGATGTCGGCAACCCCGTTATAGACCTGCTGTTCGGGGATGATGTCGCTCCCACCGGGAAGTATCTCAATCTGTATGCCCGCTTTCTGGTAATACCCCTTTGCCGCTGCCACGTAATAGCCCATGAACTGCGACTGCGGCAGCCATTTCAGCTGGAGGGTGACTTTATCGAGCTTTCCGCTGGCGGCGCCGCCTTCCTTTGCGCCGGAAGCATATGTGCCGGCAACCATGGCCAGCGCAAGCACCAGTATGGAAACCAGGAGCACCGATCTCTTCACGAAGAACCCCCTTCTGCGGTTGTACCTCCACGAATATGGCAACGCCCATTCATGAGGAAGTCTGCACAACGAATTGCATGAACCGTGCCAAGGAGCGCCAGGGTTCTCCCGCTTTTCTCTATCTGTTTTTCAGGAAAACATTTGCGGAGCGCCCGGGAGGCTTTTCGTGCGCACCAGGAGCGTCAGAGCTGAAGAGGCGATCCTACATTGTCGTAGGTTATTCCTTAATTGACTACATTTATGTACGAAGTCACGGCTCCCGGGTCTTTCTGAAGGCGAGCAGCGCGAAGAGGGCCGCGGCAAGCACGCAGACTACGGCGGCGGAGAGGAAGCCTCCGAAGATCGTCGTGGCGGTAATGATCACCCCCGCGACGAAAGGCCCCGAGGAATGGCCGATGTCCATGATGGAGCTGAGCGCTCCCAGGGAGGCGCCAAGGTTCTCCTTGCCGGCAACCTCCGCCACGTAGGTGCTGGTTGCCACCGTGGACACGGAAAGGCCGAGCCCGAAAAGGATGCCGATGGCGGCCGTGACGATGGTGGAAGAGGATAGGGGGATGGCCGCGGTGCACGCGGCAAGAAAGACGATGCCGGCCATGATCTGGATACGCCGATCGATGGTGTCCGCCAGCCTGCCGAACAGCGGCTTTGTCAGGGCAATGGAGAGGATCTGCAGGGAGAAAATCAAGCCGATCTGGTACACCGGCACTCCCTGGCGGGAAAGGAAGATCGGCAGGTACGTCTCCAGGCACCCGTAGGCAAAGTAGGTTGCCATCTCCACCAGCGAGGTGCTGAGAAGCTTTCCGTTCCTGCCGAACGCGGCGAGGCTTCCGCGGAAATCTGCCCAGGTGACCTTCGTGACGCTGCCCGTTCCCACGCTGGCTCCCGGCGCCGCGGCGCCGACAGCATCGTCCTTCAACAGCAGTGTGAGCACGGCGAGCGGGACGCAGAGAAGGAATGCCGCCAGGTAGACCGCGTGGTAGCTGGCGAACAGGGAAATGATCGCGCCGCCCAGCAGCGGCGCCAGCGTCCTGCCGATGAGAGTGGCGGAGCTGTACAATCCAAGCTTTTCGCCCTTGCTTTTCGGGTAGGAGCTGACGATGAACGCGGCGGCCACCGGCCCGAGGATCGCGGTGGCTATGCCGTGGAAGAAGCGCAGGGGGATGAGCCAGAAGGGGTTGGTGATGAGAAGGTAAAGGAGCGGGGCCACGAGGAACACGACGGCCGCCGCCAGCAGCAGCTTCTTCTTTCCCAGCCTGTCGGCGAGCATGCCGACGGGGAAGCTGAAGAGGATGCCGGCGATGGGAGAGATGGCGGCCACCAGGCCGATCACCGTGTCACTGCCGGAGAGGGACTTCACGAACAGCGGCAGCACGGGGCTCTTGGACATCGTGGTGGAGAATATGCCAAAGAACCCGATCAGCGAGAGGGCGAGGATCCCGCGGCCACCGGAGCCGCCGCCTTCACGGTACCCCGTGACGTAGGTGGCGGAGGTGGCATTCCCTCGCGCGCCGCCTGCCATGCATCAGCCCCGAATGCCACCTTCGGTGGCCGCCTTGGGCAGGATCACCGTGAAGGTGGAGCCGGCGTCGGGCTTTGACTGTACACTGATCGTGCCGTTGTATTCGCCGAGGACCCGGCGCACCGTGGCAAGCCCGAGGCCCGTGCCGGCGATGCCCGAGGTCTTGTGGCTCTTCACCCGGTAGAACTCCTGGAAGAGGTTGCCGCGCTCGACATCGCTCATGCCGATGCCGGTGTCGGTCACCGCCACCGACCAGGCGGGTCCCGCGTCGGAAATGCGCAGGGTCAGGCTACCCATTTCCCTGTTGTACTTGATCCCGTTGGAGATGAGATTCATGAAGATGCGGTCCATGTCTCCGCGGTCGGCCTTCACCGGGTAGGTCTCCCCCGGGGCCTCCAGCGCGGTGAGGATGCGCCGCTTGTCGGCCTGCACCTTGAAGAAATCGAGCTGCGAGCGGAGAACGGCCTTCAGGTCGAGGTCCTCGATGGAGCGCTCCACCTTGCCCACCTCGCGGCTGTTGATGTACAGCAGGTCGCGCACAAGGTCCAGGAGGGCTTCCCCCCGCACCTTGCAGCGCTCCAGCATCTCGCGCACCTTCGGCTGGTTGTCGTCGAACATACCGGTGAGGATGACGTTGATGTAGTTGATGATGGCCGACAGGGGGCTCTTCAGCTCGTGGGCCACCATGGAGACGAAGCGGTTCTTGTCCTGCTCCGCCTTCCAGCTCTCCGTCACGTCGGAGAGGATCACGATGCCCCCCCCCGCCTCACCCTCGCGCAGGAGCGGGGAAATGCTCACCTGCAGGCGCACCTCCCCGACGGAGAGCTGCACCTGGCGGCACTCGGGCCGTTCGGGGGCGGACTCGATCACCGCCTCTATGGCGGCGGCCGCGTCCAGGTCGGGAAAAAGCTCCGGCAGCGTCATGCCCTCGCGGAAACGCTTGCCCAGGAAATGCTCGGCGCGCGGGTTGACCAGCACCGGCTCGCGGCGGATGTTGAAGACCACCACCCCTTCGTGCATCGAGGAGATCATCTGGTGGGAGAGGTTGCGCTCCCCGGCAAGCTCCGAGAGGTACTTCTCCCGCTCGCGGATGAGCTGCCACTGCTGCACGGCCCTGCCGACCACCTGCAGGAGGTCATCCGGGGTGAAGGGCTTCACCAGGAAATCGAAGGCACCGTGCTGCGTCACCTCCACCGCCGCCTCAACGGTGGCAAGGGCGGAAACGATCACCACCACGGTGCGTCCCGAGAAGCGCCGGGCGATGTGCTCGGTGACCTTGAACCCGTCGATGCCCGGCATCTTCAGGTCCACCAGCGCGACGTCGGAGGGCGCCTCCTCCAGCAGCCGCAGCGCGGTCTCCCCGTCGCGCGCCGTTCGCACCAGGAACCCGCGCCGCTCCAGCACCCGCCGCATCCCCTCCCGCATGCCCTCCTCGTCGTCGATGACGATCACGCGGATCGCATCGCCACCGGGAATGCGGGGGGCAGCCGGAATGCCGCCAGGAGCGGCCGCGGGAATGCCGCCAGGAGCGGCCGCGGGCTCAGGCATGGCTCGCCTTGTGGGAGAGGTACTGCTCGATCTTGCCCAGCAGGTGCTCCAGCGGCACCGGCTTGGTGAGCACCTCGTCCACCTTCATCCACTCCCGCCCGGGGGAGGAGCCTGTTTCGAAGGTGAAGCCCACCTTGCGCGGCGCCGCGGTCTGCATGAGGATGGGGATCTTCTCCAGGCCCGGCACCTCGCGCACCTTCTTGCAGAATACGAACCCGGAGTCGTAATGCTCCATCATGAGGTCCGCGATGACCATGTCCGGCGTGGTCTCCCGCGCTTTCGCCAGGCCCTCTTCGATGGTGATGGCCGTCTCCACCGTATATCCATTCTTCTCGAGGAACATTTTCTGCCCCTCCAGGAGATCCGTGTCGTCGTCGACGATGAGTAATCGCGCCAAGCCTTCCTCCTCTATGTCAGTGCCGCGGCGGTCGCGTGGTGCCTGATCCGTACGGTGAAGCACGCCCCTCCGCCGCGGGCATTGTTCGCTGCCTGGATGGTCCCCCCGTGCATCTTCACGATGCCGTAGCAGACCGAGAGCCCCAGACCCGTTCCCTTGCCCACCTTCTTCGTGGTGAAGAAGGGAGAGAACATCTTGGGGAGATTCTCCTCGGGGATGCCCGGGCCGGTGTCGGAAATCGTCACGGTGAACTCGTTATCGCCATCCTCCGTGGAGGCACTGATGGTCCCGCCGTCGGGCATGGCCTCCACCGCGTTCTTCACCAGGTTGTCGAACACCTGGCGCAGCTGCCCGGCATCCACCTGCTGCAGCCCCAGAGAGGCATCCAGGCGGAACTCTACACGGAATTTCCCCTTTGGTGAAGTTGTCAGCAGTTCGTTCACCGACCTGCTCACCAGGGCATTGATGTCCGTCGGCGCGCGCTCGACCTTCTCCTCCCGGGCGAAGTTCAGGATGCCCCGCACGATGCCGCGGGTGCGCTCGGCCTCCGCGATGATCCGGTCCACGTCCTCGCGCCCCTTGGAGGATTCCGAGAGCTCCTCCTTCAACAGGTGCGAGTACATGAGCACCACCCCGAGGGGGTTGTTGATCTCGTGCGCAATTCCTGCCGCCATCTGGCCCATGGAGGCCAGCTTCTCCGCCTGGATCAGCCGCGTCTGGTTGGCCGTGAGGTCCTTCATTGCCGTCTCGATGCGCGCAATGAGGAACGGCAGGCACATCTCCACCTCCGCCTTGCCCCAGTACACCGCCTTTGCCTTCTTGCGGCAGGAGGGATACCCGCAGGCTCCGCAGTTCAGCTCATCCGCCGGCGTGTTCTTCCCCGTCAGGGCGAGGATCCTGCGGATTTCCTCCTCGGGTGCATCCACCTCCTCCCGCACGATGGGGTGGAACCTCGTGGACAGGTCCACGGAGAGATAATCATCGTGCTGATCGGCCCACTCCTCGACATCCCGGGTGAGCGGCCGGCTCTCCATGTAGCGCACCACGTACTTCTTGCGCTCGAAGAAGGTGAGGTCATTCACCATCACCGGACCGCCAATGCAGCCTTCGCAGAAAAGCAGGTCGAACAGCCGGTAGTTCACCTTCTGCCCCGCCTTCACCCGCGCCGAGAGGACCCCGAGCATGTCCATTACCCGTTCCTGTCCCTCCACCACGTACACGGGGCTTTCCAGGATGTCGGCGTCGATGGCCGCCGCCTTCAGAAGGCCACCCGTCACCGGGTAGATCCTCCCCAGGTTTCCATGGGGGGGTCGGAAATCGGCAGGCACCGCCTTCTCGGGCTCAATTCCCTGCTCGGAAAAAAGCTCTTCCAGCTCAGCGAAGGTGAGCACGGCATCCACCTCGTGAGATCGCCACGCCTCCACCTTTTTCGCAACGCAGGGCCCTATGAAAACCAGGTGGATGATCGGCACCGTGTGGGCCAGCGTGCTCCGCACTACCCGCGCCGTGGCCTCCATGGGGGAGACGATGGGGGCCAGGTGCGGCACCAGCTCGGGCGATGTCTTCTCTACGTACTGTACCACGGCGGGACAGGGAGTGGAGATCAGGAAGTCCTCCGAGCCGCGCTCCTGCAGCCGATGGAAGAGCTTCGCGTACTCGTGGGCCACCAGGTCGGCGCCGAAGGCCACCTCGTACACCCCGTCGAAGCCCGCCGCGTGCAGCGCCCCGATCAGCCGCTCGGGGGGCAGGTCGAGGAACGCGGCGGGAAACGACGGGGCAAGAAGGGCGAACTTTTTCCCCGGGCCCGAGAGGATTTCCCGCACCTCGGGAAGGGAGGAGACCACCCGCTTTGCCCCCTGGGAGCAGACGTTCACGCAGTACCCGCAGGAGATGCAGAAGTCCTCGATGATCTCCGCCTGGCCCTCGCGCACCTGCAGGGCCTTCGTCGGGCAGGAGCGGACGCACGAGTAGCACTTCTTGCAGATCTCACCGACCGTGTAAACGGATACCATCGGTCTCTCCCTCCGGGCTCCGCGCGTTCCCCCTGCGCACGTCCTCTGGGTGCGGTCGCGCGCTCCTGGCGCGATTACCTGTGCACCACGCGCGGCGCGTAGTCGGTGTGCAGGAGCTCGTGCGCCTTGTGCGAGCCCGGCTCTCCAAAGAAATCCTTGTAAACGGCCGTGATGGCCGGATTCTTGTACGAAAGACGGACTGTCCGGCTCTTGTCCAGAGCGTAGATCGATGTGATTCTCTGCGCAACCCGCTCGGGGTCGTAGCCGAAGAGCTGGCCGCCGCCGCCCGCGCAGCCGCCCGGGCAGGCCATCACCTCGATGAAGTCCCAGGGGGCGTCCCCCGCCTTCACGCGCTCCGCGATCTGCTTCGCATTCGAAAGGCGATTGGCCACCGCCACGCGCAGCGTCCTCTCCCCGATCTTCACCTGCGCTTCCTTCACGCCGGTCATGCCGCGCACGTCCTCGAACTCGAGCTTCGTGAGGTCCTTGCCTGTCAGGAGGTAGTAGGCGCTCCTGATGGCGGACTCCATGACGCCGCCGGAGGCGGCGAAGATGTCGCCGGAGCCGGTGGGCGCGCCGAAGGGCCTGTCGAACTCCTCCTCAGGGAGGCTGCCGAAGTCGATGCCGTATATCTGCATCATGCGGTTGAGCTGCCGGGTGGTGATCACCGCGTCGACGTCCGCAATCCCCGCCTCAGAGGAAAGCTCGGGTCTCTGTGCCTCGAACTTCTTGGCGGTGCAGGGCATGACGGAGACCACGAAGATGTCCTTCGGGTCGATGTTCTGCTTCTGCGCCAGGTAGCTCTTGATCGTGGCGCCCATCATCTCCTGCGGCGACTTGCAGCTGGAGATGTTCTTCAAAAGCTCGGGATAGTAGATCTCCGCGTACTTCACCCAGGCGGGGCAGCAGGAGGTGAACAGAGGCAGCTTCTCGTTCTTCTTGATGCGGTTCACCAGCTCGGTGCCCTCTTCCATGATGGTGAGGTCGGCGGCAAAGTCAGTATCGAAGACCTGGCGGAAGCCCATGCGCCGCAGCGCGGCCGCCACCTTGCCCGTGACGTTGGTTCCCGGCGGGAGCCCGAAGAAGTCACCCAGGGAGACGCGGATGGCAGGGGCCGCCTGCGCCACCAGGTACTTCTTTCCTTCCTGGAGGGTCTGCATTACCCGCTCAACGGCCCGCACCTCGTGCAGCGCCCCGGTGGGGCATGCCAGCGTGCACTGCCCGCAGTTGACGCAGGTGGTCTCACTCAGGTCCATCTCGAAGGGAGGCAGGACCATTGTGTTGAATCCCCGGCGGGTGAAATCAATGGCGGCAACGCCCTGGATCTCCTCGCAGATGCGCACGCAGCGGCCGCAGAGGATGCACTTGTCGGGCTCGCGGATGATCGACGGCGAGGAGAAATCGGTGTAGTGATGGCGGGTTTTCCCCTGGAAGGGCACCCTGTCGATGCCGTACTCCGATGCCAGTGACTGCAGCTCGCAGTACCCGTTCTTCGGGCAGGTGAGGCAGTCGAAGGGGTGGCTTGCCAGCAGGAGCTGCGTGATGGTGCGCCGCGCGTTGATCACCCGCGGGCTGCGCGTCTGGATCTCCATCCCTTCCTCGACGGGGAAGGCGCAGGAGGGGGTGAGGTTCGGCTTTCCCTTGACCTCCACCACGCACATGCGGCAGGCGCCGCTGGGGAACAGCTCCTTGATGTGGCAGAGGGTGGGGATCTTCTCCCCCGCCGCCTGCGCCGCCTCGAGGATCGTGGCGCCCGGCTTTGCCTCTATCTTCCTGTTGTTGATCGTGATATTGACCATGTTCATTCTCTCCTTGCGCCGCTGCCTACGATACGCTCACAGCGTTGAAGCGGCACACATCATGGCAGGTGCCGCAGCGGATGCACTTCTCATCCACGATGTAGTGGGCCTTCTTCTTCTCCCCCACGATGGCGTTGGTGGGGCATTTCTTCGCGCAGAGGGTGCAGCCGGTGCAGGCGTTGGTGTCGATGGCGTACGTCAAAAGGCCCTTGCACTGGTGCGCCGGGCACTTCCTGTCGAAGATGTGCGCCTCGTATTCCTTGCGGAAGAAGCGCAGCGTGGAGAGCACCGGGTTGGGCGCCGTCTGGCCCAGGCCGCAGAGCGAGGTGTCCTTGATGACCTGCGCCAGGCTCTCCATGTTGAGCACCCTGTTGAACCGCAGGAGGTTCTCCTCCTCGTCGGCCATCTTGGAATAAGGGGAGACGATGGAGTCCAGGATCTCGTACAGCCGCTGCGTGCCCTCGCGGCAGGGGATGCACTTGCCGCAGGATTCCGAAGTGATGAAGGCCAGGAAGTAGCGGGCCATGTCCACCATGCAGGTGTCCTCGTCCATGACGACAAGGCCGCCCGAGCCCATGATGGCGCCCACCGACTTCAGGGATTCGTAGTCGATCTTGATGTCCAGGTGCTCGGCGGGAATGCACCCGCCGGAGGGCCCGCCGATCTGCACGGCCTTGAAGGCCTTGCCGCCGGGGATGCCGCCTCCGATGTCGAAGACGATCTCGCGCAGCGTGATGCCCATGGGGACCTCGACCAGGCCCGCGTTGGCAACTTTGCCCGTCAGGGCGAACACCTTGGTGCCCTTGGAGTTCTGCGTGCCCATGCTGGAGAAGCTCTCGGCGCCCTCCCCCATGATGTGGGAGACATTCGCCATGGTCTCCACATTGTTGACGATTGTCGGCTTCTGGAAGAGGCCTTCGACCGACGGGAACGGAGGCCGGGGACGGGGCATGCCGCGCCGCCCTTCGACCGAGGCCATGAGCGCCGTTTCCTCGCCGCAGACAAAGGCGCCGGCGCCCATCTTGATGCGCAGCTTGAACTGGAAGCCCGCGGGGCCCATGGGCTTCTCCAGCAGGCCTTCGCCCTTCAGGACCTCGATGGCTTTCTTGATCCGTGCGATGGCCAGCGGGTATTCGGCGCGGCAGTAAATGATGCCTTCATCGGCGCCAATGGCGTAGCCGGCCGTCATCATTCCCTCGAGCACCGCGTAGGTGTCCCCCTCGAGGATCGAGCGATCCATGAACGCTCCCGGGTCGCCCTCGTCGGCGTTGCAGATCACGTACTTCTTCTCGTTCTTCGAGGCAAGGGCGAGCTCCCACTTCTTGCCCGCGGGGAACCCGCTGCCGCCGCGGCCGCGCAGACCGGACTTCTTGACCTCGTCGATCACCTGCGCCGGGGTCATGCCGAGGGCCCTCTGGAAGCCCTTGAAGCCGCCGTGCGCGCGGTAATCGGCAATGGACTCGGGGTCGATCACGCCGCAGTTGCGCAGGACGTACTTCACCTGCTTCCTGAAATAGGGGTGGTCCTCGATCATCGGGATGCCCTCCAGGGGCGCCTTCCCGTTCTTGAACTGGCCCAGGAGGCCGTCGAGTTTGTAGTTCTTCCTGACCAGGACCTCGTCCAGAATGAATCCCGCCACGTCAGGGGTGACGTTGCTGTAGGAGACGCGGTGGCCGCTGTCCGTGACGACGTCCATGATCGGCTCCGCCTTGCAGTAGCCGATGCACCCGGTGGGGGTGATCTCGACCTTCATGTCCCGGGCCGCCGCCCACTTCTCCACGGCGGTCTTCACCTGGCCGGCGCCGGTGGCAAGCCCGCAGGTGCCCATGCCGATGAATATCTTGTTCATTCCTCCACCCTCCCGGCGGCGCGCCATTTTTCGATGAGCGCTTCGAGCTTCTTCTTGTCGAGCCTGCCGAAGAACTGCCCGTTCACCATCATCGCCGGTGCGATGGAGCAGCACCCCAGGCACGCAACCGTCTCAAGGGAAAAAAGGCCGTCCTTGCTCGTCTGGCCCACCTCGATCCCGAGAAGCTGGATGCAGGAGTCGAGCAGGTTCAGGGAGCCTTTGACGTGGCAGGCGGTGCCGCGGCAGATGGCCACCTGGATCCTGCCGGGCGCGTTGAGCTTGAACTGGTTGTAAAACGTCGCCACCCCGAAGATCTTGGACGAGGGCAGATTCAGGTATCCGGAGATCCTGTTGATGCTCTCTGTCGAGAGGTAGCCGTACTCGGCCTGCACCTCTTGAAGAATCGAAATGAGATGCTCGCGGGATTTCGGGAACTTCGCGATCACCTCGTCGAGGGGTTTTGCTTTTTGCGTGGTTTCCATGGTTCTCTCCATCGACAACTCAGCGGTCTGAACGTATTGTGAACTAATTCACAATTAAAAAAGTAGCTTATCGTGATGAAAATGTCAATAACATCAGAAAAAATTTTATATATCAATCACAATTGGGAAAGTCTAAAATCTCTAATGTCGTAGATCGTACTCTTGTATGCCCTGCCAGCCATCTGGCGTACCGAGGTTCACGTGCATATCGCAGCGCTTCAGATAGATGCGAAGTATCTCATCATGCGGGTTCTCTGCCGCCAGCCTTTTGATGATATCCAGCGCTCCCTCGAAGTTTCTCCCGAAGTACAGCCGCAAGGCCTGCGCAAACTCCGATCGGTATGAGAGCTTCTTCTCGCGCTGTGCCGGGGGCTCTCCGTCGAGCACCTCGAAAAGGAGAATCGTCTCCTTTTTGCCCCGCACGCGGACCCTGTCGATGAACCGGCAGCGGAACCGTGTAGGCTCGCCGAGCATCTTCAGGGTCTGGCCGGTAGTGAGGATGGCGGAGCCGTACACACGGGTGAGACCCTGCAGCCGGGAGCAGAGATTCACCGCATCAGAGATCACAGAGCCGTCCATGCGCTCCTGCTCCCCGATGGTGCCCAGCATGAGCTTTCCCGCGTTGAGCCCGACGCCGATGCTGATGGGCCGGTAGCCGCTTTTGCCGCGGTGCACGTTGTACTCCACCATCGCTTCCTGCATTCCCACCGCCGCGGTAAAGGCATCATCGGGCTTTTCGGGGAACAAGGCCATGATGCCGTCCCCGATGAACTTGTCGATGAACCCCCCGGCGGTCCTGATCTGCGGTCCCATCCTGCGCAGGAACGAGTTCAGGAAATTGAAGTTCTCGAATGGCGTCATGGTTTCCGAAAGGGCGGTGAAGCCGACGATGTCCGAGAAGAGCACCGCCATCTCCTTCTCCGTCTGGTCGCCGAGCTTCACGTCGAGGATGCTGCCCTTCTTCAACAGCCCGAGGAACTTCTGGGGCACGAATCTCCCGTAGGCGCTCAGCAGCGCCTCCAGGTGGCCGCCGTACTGCTGGATGGTGCTCGTCGCGCGCGCGCACATCGGCGCGGGCGTCGAGGTTCTTGGCGTCGAACGTGCGCACCACCCTGTCCAGGGAAACGATGCCGCGGGTAAAAAGGGTGCCCAGGAAGATCGAGCTGGCCACCGTCAGGGCGAGGGCGCCCGCTATGACCAGCAGCGTGATGCGCGTCGCGCTGGAGAGAATGAGCCGCACGTCGGTGTCCACCATGTCGATGCCCAGCGCGCCCAGAAGCTCGCCGTTTCGACCGACTATCGGCGCGTAGCCCGAGATGGAGTTCACGTGGAACTCGGGGTCATGCGACCACGAATCCTCGACCAGGGGGTGGTGCTCGGCGAGGGTGCGGCGGGGCACGGGGAACTCCGTCATATCGAAGGTGGACCCGAAGTGCGAGAGATCGGCGGGCGCCTCTTCTCCCCTGGCCCGCTTCTCCCGTGCCGGCAGCACATCACCGTCCACCACGTACAGCGCCTTCAGCGGGTCCGGGCCCGGGGTGAATATGTAGATGTAATGGACCAGCCGGCCCTCGACGGAGCGTACCGCGTTCAGTGCATCAGAGATGACGCGGAAGTCCGGCGAGCCCTCGATGAGCGCGACCCGGTCCTCCCCCAGGGGAGCCCCGAGAAGCCCAACCAGGCGGCTGAGGGAGTCCACGTTGACAAGCCGCGCCCCGAGCTGGGAGAGATCGAGCACCCGGGACTGCACCTGTCTCAGGAGACTCCTCTCGAGGATCCGATAGACGGTGAAGGAGAGCAGCCCACTCACGATGGCGCTCACGATCAGGAAGGTGAGGGTGATCTTCAGGCGAAGGCTGAAGTGTCTCCTGGACCGGCCGCCGGCACCCGCGTCAGTCATGCCTGTCCTCCAGACTTTTTACCGGGAGCTCCCAGCGCTGCCGTAATTCTTTCGCTGCCTCCCGCGGGGAGCTGAACAGAAGGGCATTGATGCCCAGCGTGCGGGCAGCCTCAATATTCGCCGGCATGTCGTCGAGGAACAGGCACTCCTCGGGCCGGGCGCCGAGCTTCTCCAGGCAGAGGTGGTAGATCGCGGGCTCGGGCTTCACCAACGCGCAGTCGCAGGAAAATATCGCGACGGGAAACTCGTCGATCCAGTCGAAGCGGCCGCTGGCCCGCATGTAGGAAAGCTTGTTCGGGGGCATGTTGGAGAGGATGGCGGTGCGCCAGCCGGCGGCGCGCAGCTCGCGGGACCAGTCGACCACCTTCTGGTTCACCCCGGTCCAGCCCACGGCGTCGTGCTCCTCGATGCGCTCGATCAGCTCAGGGGTCGAGGTGATGCCGGCGGCCCGAAGTATCCTGCTCCAGTATTCCTCCATGGAGAGGGTCCCCCGGTCCAGCTCGAGGCGGTCCCTGCCGTACAGGCTGCGAAACATTTTCATTGACAGGCCGCAGAGATCCGCCATGGCGGCCGCCCTTTCGGGGTCCTGCGGAAGGCCCAGAACGCCTCCACAATCAAGGATGACGGCGCTCAGGGCTGAACTCATGAAATGTATATACCCCGGGGCGAAAATCATTTCAACGGAGGACATTCTTAGCGCTTTCTTAACGGGGAAGCGGCAAAGATTAGCGTCTCCGAAATTCCATGCCCTCGTCCCGCTGGCTATTCTCCTCTCATGGGTATCGAATTGATCATTGCCGGCATCCTGGGTGTCTTCCTCATGGTGTACCTCGTGTACTCCATCGTACGACCTGACAGGTTCTAGGGAGGAGGAGAACAGACATGAGCGGCACAAACTGGATTCAGATCCTCGTCACCCTCGGGCTGCTCTTCGCCCTTGCCCCGTTCCTGGGAAAGTACATGTCGCGGGTGTTCGACGGCGAGCGGCATCTGCTGGCTTTCCTTTCACCGGTTGAGAGAGGGGTGTACCGCATCAGCGGCATCCATCCCGACCGGGAGATGAACTGGAAGCAATACCTGGGAGCGGTCCTGGTCTTCAACGCGCTGTGCTTCCTCGTCGTCTGGGTGGTTCTCATGACCCAGAAATGGCTGCCCCTGAACCCTGCGAAAATCGACAACATGTCATGGCATCTTGCCTTGAACACCGCTGTCAGCTTCATGACCAACACGAACTGGCAGAGCTACGGAGGAGAGTCCGCTGCCAGCTACTTCTCCCAGATGGTCGCCCTGGCGGTGCAGAACTTCGTCAGCGCGGCGACCGGCATGGCCGTTCTTCTTCCCCTCATTCGGGGACTCAGGAACAGGCCGTCGGGAGCGGTGAACGCCCTGTCCAAGGGTAAGATCCTCCTGGGCAATTTCTGGGTCGACCTGACGCGTTCCATCCTCTATGTCCTCCTGCCTCTTTCGATCATCCTCGCCGTGCTCCTGATGTCCCAGGGCGTTGTCCAGACCTTCTCGGGATACGTTCACGCCGTGACGCTGGAAGGGAAAGATCAGGTCATTCCCATGGGTCCGGCGGCTTCCCAGATTGCCATCAAGCAGCTGGGTACCAACGGCGGCGGCTTCTTCAACGTCAACTCGGCCCATCCCTTCGAGAATCCCACGCCGTTCAGCAACCTGCTCGAGGTCCTTGCCATCCTCCTGATCCCCGTTGCCACACCGTTC
>JBEKVA010000102.1:0-11663 GCA_049514475.1 Spirochaetia bacterium | reverse complement strand
ATGCAAAGGTGACGTATGCGACCGGATTCACGCCAGTAGTGCTTCTGCTCAATAATCTCAGTGTCGACGATTTTCGGCCGATCAGCCAGCCGACAATCGGGCTGGCCTTCTCGCCGCCGCTGGCCAATCTTCTCTACCTGGACCTGGGCTACTCGTTCCGTCCGTTTGCCGGCAATCCCTCGGCCATCCTTTCAAATATCGAGCCCCTCGCGGGTGCGCGTGTCTTCTTCCGGGATCCAATCCCTCTCCTTGTCAGCGGCATGCCGGCGGATATTCTTGTGAATGATTTGAATCCCACCTCCACGGCACTCTATCTGGGAACGGAAGTGACGGTGGGTATTCTGGCGCGCCTCTTTTCCGATCTGGGCTTATCAGTGATGGGTGGTATCTTTGTACCTTCGACCGGGGGTTCCGCCGCATTTTCATCGGACCGTGGAATCGGGTATGTGTTGAAGATCGATCTATCGGCCGCTCTATAGGTGGGGGGAGTATGAAGAGGATTGGAATAGCAACTATCGTGACATTGGCTCTCGTGTTTGCAGTCGTCGAGGTTGAGGCGCAGGGCCGCGCGGTGCTCAGCACCGTAACGGGGAAGGTTGAAATTCAGAACCCCGGGGAAAAGGCCTGGCTGGCGGCAAGCACCGGGATGGAGGTGCCCATCCGGGCAACCATCTCCACTGGTTTTGGCGGCTATGCCGTCCTTCAGATCGGAGCCTCGAGCCTGAAGGTTGGTCCGCTTACCCGTCTTCGGATCGATGAGTTGTCCGCGGACAACAACGTTGCCAGCACGCGCATGTCCATGCCCGTCGGGCGAATTCGCGCCGTGGTTAAGTCGAGCACAGGCATAAAGAATGACTTCACGGTGAGAAGTCCTCTTTCGACCGCGGCCGTGCGCGGCACCGACTTTGAGACAGATGGCGCCCTTGTCAGCGTCTTCGAGCGTGTCGTCGCTTTCTATTCGCAATCCGGGATCGTCAGGGACATCAGCGAGGGTGAAACGGGCCTTTCGACGGATGGCGGTTCTCCGTCGGGAGGCGCCGACGGGCGCGAGACCCTGACCACCGTCAACCCCTATACATCTCTCACGGGGAGCGGCGGTCTTGGCGGTGGATTGCCGGGACTTGGTTTCGGCAACATCACGGTGAACTGGCATTAGGATGCGCAGCGTAGAAAGGAGAACCAACATGAAGGGGAACGCCCTTTTGCGCGCACGCCTGGCGGGCATTCTTGTTGCCGCGGCGCTGCTGGCAAGCTGTTACGCGCCCCTCGCAAACCAGGAGGGCTACCTTAATCTGAGCATTCGGGCAGGAGGACCGCCCTTCGTCGTGGACCCCGAAGTCATCGTGATGGTTGTCGACTCAGCATATCAAGCTACTCTCGCAGAGACGCTCAGTCTTATTGGGAAGGCCCATGTTAATGGCGGCCTCTCCGGGTCCGACCAAAACCGGCTCACGACGCTTGCTGAGCAACTGGCCACAAGCGGGCTCTTGAAATTCGGCGGCTACCCGTTCTACAGAATTGACATCATCGGTCCTTCCGGTTCCTTCAAGATTCCAGGGGTTCCCGCGGGACGGAGCTACTTCGTAAAGCTTTTCGTCTTTAATCCGGGCTTCACATTTGACGTCAAGAAAATCGACCAGAATTTCTATACGCTGGTTCAATCGGAGAACCTGGTGTTCACCACTGAGACGTACAACCCCGCCTTGCCCCTGGCATGGCAAACCTGGGCGCCCAACACCCCGGAGGGTCAGCCAACGACAGTGAATTCGGGCGGGACTGCCGCTTTTAGTGTGACGCTCGGTGGTGTGCCATAGCTTTCATGGCAATATCTCGCTTGCCATCGTCTCGCCCACGGGGCAAGGGCGCGCGGGCGCCTGCCGCGGATGGTAGGGAAGCATCACTTTACGATTTTCGGCGAGGTGCTCAACGATAGGGGATGTACTCAAGATCACAGATTTGCCCACACGGGGTTTTGGTGAGTGAACTAAAAGTCACATAATTCATTATCCAATAAGGAAAAGAGAGATGGGCGATACTGGATTTGAACCAGTGACTTCTACCGTGTGAAGGTAGCACTCTGGGCCGCTGAGTTAATCGCCCGCGAAAACTGCACGTACACTACAACAGCACCCTTGACCTGTCAATCCGGCGCGGTACGGCGCTCCGCGTTCAACCGCCGTTTCGCACGCGGGAGGCGGCAAGCACCATGGAAACCCCCGTGGCTTCTGGAAATGCCCCGAGCATCGGCGTGCTGCTCTCACCGATGACCGTGTGCGGCACCCCTGAAACGTTATACCGGGCCGCCAGCTCGGGGAACTCGGCGGTCTCCACCATTGAAGCGGTGATCAGCGTCGATTCCATGGCCATGCGGAAGGCAAGGAGGACCGCGTTCGGGCAGTACGGGCAGGAGGGGGTGACGAATACCTGCAGGTGCAGTGGCGCATCGACTGCTTTCAGCTTTTCCCGCGTGAGCACGGCGAGGCCCGAGTCCTTCCGGGAGATCATTTCTATGGTCTCCAGCAGGGAAATGAACTCGAACCCTGCCGGGATGCCGAAAAAGCGTATGCCCCAGTCCCTGCCGTCTGAATCGAACATCGCAATAGCCGGGGTCTTGTCGATGCCGAGCTGTTGGGCCTGCCCGGGATTGGCGCTGACATCGTAGAACCGGGCGTTCACCCTGCTGCCTGACAATTCCGCCACGTCACCGGCAAGGCCGCTCGTTTCGGCGCAGTAGCCGCACTCGGTTCCACTGGTAAATACTGAGAGAGTGACGGGAGCGGGCAGCTTCGAGAGTCTTTCCCTCACGATGCCCGCGTCTTTATCATTGATGAGACCCAGCGGGCTCCTCCGCGCGTACAAGTATATTAAAATAAGAGTTTGGAGTCTAAGAAAGTAGACAAAAGCGCGATACGCCCCGGCTTTTTTTGACATGCGCTTTAAAGTATTTCCATTAAATGAATTAGGCGCCTGTCTGCATGCTCGAGGTTGGTATCGTTCTTGCATTGAATCAGGCAACAAAGACAGAACCATGCAGCAAAGCCCAGTCGTGCTCAGCCAGTCAGCCAACGAAGGATTCAAAAGTACTGCAATCGCAGCTCGCTTTCAAGGCGAAATCGTCAGGAAGTCCCTTCACCTCCTGATCGCCGTCGTCCCCCTGCTCGCCGCGGTCAACCTGACGGGCACGCTCATCCTGCTCGCTTTGGGCACGGTGTTCTATGCGTTCGCGGAAGCCTCCCGCAGGTCGGGCAATCCCGTGCTCGTGGTTAGTGACCTGACCCTTATTGCCTCCCGGCAGAAGGACATGGGCGCGTTCGTGCTCGGCCCCGTCACCCTGGGCCTGGGCGCCATGCTCTCCCTGATCCTTTATCCTGAGCCGTCCGCCTCCATCGCCATCTTCGCCCTTGCCTTCGGGGACGGGTTCGCAAGTCTCATCGGCACCATCGTGAGAGGACCGAAAATCCCCTTCTTGAGGGGCAAGACGTTCGCCGGCAGCTTTGCCTGCTTCGCGGCGGTTTTCCTCATCACCTTCGGCATTACCCGGCAGCCGCTCCCGTCCCTCGCCATCGCCTCCGCGGCGACCGCCCTGGAGGGAATCCCGGCAGGCAACTTCGACAACATCATCATTCCGTTCGGGGTGGGGATGCTCGCTACGAAGCTCTTCGCGTTCTAGGCTCGCCGAGCCTCGGAATCATTCTCAGGCAGAGAATCTCACCCGCTGCCAGGGAAAGAAGACCGCATCCCTGAAGGAGCGGTGACAGCGAAAAGAACAATAGCTCCCTCGCCACCAGCAGCAGCGCGAACCCCGCCGTAATCAGCAGGCACCTGCTGTCGCCGCGCGTCAGCCGGGAGCTGGCGCTGGCCGCCACCACCAGGAAGGAAATGACGAGGTTCACGAACCACACCCCCTGCTCGTCACCCAGCTTCCACGTGAACTGGGCAAGGAAAATGGTGCGGTCGATGGGAATGTAGGCGGCCATCGCGAAGGACACGATCAGGAGCACACCCGTCAGCACGGCGTATTTCTTGTACTTCAGATCGGCGCAGTACAGAGCCCCGAGCAGCAGCCCCAGCAGCCCCACGAACCGTCCCCAGTAGATGACCCGGGTGAGGATGACCGCCGCCTCGATGGACAGGTCAGCCGCGTACAGCCAGGCGGTTACCGCGCGCAGGCACTCGAAGCTCAGGCAGAACAGGAAAAGAGCGAGGAAGGGCAGGAGGGGGGAGGAGAGCCTGCGGAACAGCCGCCGCGATCGAATGGCGGCTCCCAGGGCCATGACTGCCGCGGCGATGGCTCCCACGATCCGCCACAGGGTGGCCGCGTAACCGGCGTGCGGCGCCTCGGCGTAAAGGAACCACCAGGCGTTGTCAGGCAGGTCGTGCAGAGCGCTGGCCGCCGCGGGGCTGACCACGAACAGCGCGAGGACGAGCGCGGCCGCGGCCAGCAGGACTGCCGTGACCGCCACGGCCACGGTGTAGGCGATATTCCCAGCCGATGCGCGCATGGCGCCGATTGTACGACGTTATTTGCCAAAAGGTCAAAAGATAGTAGGTTGTTCCCATGATTATCATATTCCACAGGGACGTGACCGAGGAGCAGATCCAGAATGCCCTCCGCAAGATCCAGCTCCTCGGCTATACCCCGCACCTCAGCCGCGGCGCGGTGAAGACCATCTGCGGGGTCACGGGAGACGATCGGGCAATTGACGAATCTGAGTTCGACCAGCTGCCGGGCGTCGAGAGCGTCCTGCGGGTGCTCAAGCCGTACAAGCTCGCCTCCCGTGAGTTCCATCCCGACCCTACCAGCGTGGAGGTCGGAGCTGTGGCAGTCGGGGCGGGGGGCTTCACCGTCATCGCGGGACCCTGCTCCGTGGAAACCGAGCAGCAGGTCGAGCAGAGCGCGGCCCTGGTAGAGAAGATGGGCCTGAAGATCATGCGGGGAGGCGCCTTCAAGCCGCGCTCTTCCCCCTATTCCTTCCAGGGGTTGGGCGAGCAGGGCCTGCAGATCCTCAGCGCCGCGGCGAAGCGCCACGGCCTGAGCGTCATCACGGAGATCATGTCCGAGCATGACGTCGAGCTGGTGGCCCGCTACACGGCCATTTTCCAGGTCGGGGCGCGCAACATGCAGAACTTCGCGCTCCTGAAGGCACTGGGGGAGACGCGCACGCCGGTGCTGCTGAAGCGCAGCATGATGGGAACCATCGAGGAGCTGCTCCTTTCGGCGGAATACGTCATGAAGGGCGGCAACCAGAATGTCATCCTCTGCGAGCGGGGCATCCGCACCTTCGAGACGCAGACGCGGAACACGCTGGACATCGCCGCGGTGCCGGTGATCAAGAGGCTCAGCCATCTGCCCATCATCGTGGATCCCAGCCACGCCATGGGGGACTGGCACTACGTGCCGGCAGCCTCGATGGCCGCCCTTGCCGCGGGCGCCGACGGGATCATCATCGAGATCCACCCCGACCCCGCCATGGCGAAGTCGGACGGCAAGCAGAGTCTCAACTTCCAGAATTTCGAGGACTTGATGAGCCGGCTGCGCGGCCTGGCCCCGCACCTGGGCGTTTCGGTGCGTTGATTTCCATTATAGAAAGCCGGGCAGAGTACGATATTGTAACCAGGAGCACGTATGGCAAAACGGTTCGCCCTGGTGTGGGCCCTGTTCGTGACGGTCTGTATTGCCGCCTCGGCGGGTGATGTTGCGCAGTTCGTCAACCTCGGGTTCTCTCCGGACTCCCGGTACTTCATGTTCGGGCAGTACGGGATACTGGAAAAGAGCTCGGCCGCGTGGGCCGGCTCGTACATCGTTGATGTTCCCGCAAACGCTTTTGCTCCGAAGGCCGTTCGCCAGTTCATCTCCCCGAGGGCCGTCGAGCCCGGCGCCAGCCCGATCGGCGCCCTGCTGAACGTCCTTTCCGAGGGCGCGGCCGCCCGAAAGCAGTTCCACATCGATCACCTGCTCTCCGGCAGGATCCTCTACGTGCTGGTGGACGGCGCGGAAGCCCCCGACTCCCTGGAGTTCCGCGACTTTCCCTCAGGCCGCGCCTACAAGGTCACCCTGAGCCAGACGCCGGCCGACGCGGGAGCCTCTTTCAGCCTTGCCGTTTCCGTGACGGAGAAGGACGGGGTGGTAAAGACGATCAGCGGCGGCAATCCCGCGCTGAAGAGACCCGGGGTGAAGGCGTACCATATCAAACAGATCATCCTGGCCCCGGACGGCTCCTCGCTCGTCTTCCTGGTGCAGAAGGAAGAGCAGGACACCACCGGGTACAACATCCGCTATATGATCGAGACTGTCAGGGTAAAATAGCCCGGGGGAGCGTCACCTCGTACCCAGCGGTCCCGTTGACAGCAGGCGGGCGCGCCCGTAGAATGCCGCCACACAGAAGCGACACATGGCAGAAAAGATAACGCCCCGCGCAACCGACTATTCACAGTGGTACATCGACATCGTCATCAATGCAAAGCTTGCCGACTACGCGCCGGTGAAGGGCTGCATGGTGATCCGTCCCCGCGGCTACGCTCTCTGGGAGCGCATCCAGTCCGGGCTCGACGGCCTCTTCAAGGAGACCGGCCACGTCAACGCATACTTCCCCATGCTCATCCCCGAGAGCTTCATCAAGAAGGAAGCGGAGCACGTCGAAGGCTTCTCCCCCGAGCTGGCCGTGGTGACGATGGCAGGCGGGGAAAAGCTCGAGGAGCCGCTGGTGATCCGACCCACCTCGGAGACGATCATCTGGAGCATGTACAAAAAGTGGATCCAGTCCTACCGCGACCTGCCCCTCCTCATCAACCAGTGGTGCAACATCGTGCGCTGGGAAAAGCGCACGCGCCTTTTCCTGCGCACCACGGAGTTCCTCTGGCAGGAAGGGCACACCGCCCACGCAACGGCGGAGGAAGGGGAAGAGGAAACCCTGAAGATGCTCGGCGTGTACAAGAAGTTCGCCGAGGAGTACATGGCGGTGCCTGTGCTCGCTGGGGTGAAGACTGATTCCGAGAAGTTCGCCGGCGCCGTGCGCACGTACTGCATCGAGGCGATGATGCAGGACAGGAAGGCGCTGCAGGCGGGCACCTCGCACAACCTGGGCCAGAACTTCGCCAAGGCTTTCGACGTGACGTTCCAGACAAAGGACAAGACCCTCGATCACGTGTGGGCCACCTCGTGGGGCGTGTCCACCCGGCTGATCGGCGCGGTCATCATGGCGCACTCGGACGACAAGGGCCTGGTCCTGCCGCCCCGGCTGGCACCCGTCGAGGTCGTCATAGTGCCCATCTTCAAGAATGACACAAAGGAAGCGGTGACCGCCTACGCACGGAAGCTGCGCGACAGCCTGGCTCCCGGGTTCCGCGTCCTGCTCGACGAGGATGACCAGAACACGCCGGGCTGGAAGTTCTCAGAGTACGAGCTGCAGGGCATTCCCCTCCGCGTGGAGTTGGGGCCCCGTGACATGGAGAAGGGGCAGTGCGTGGTGGTGCGCCGCGACACGGGGGAGAAGGCCTTTCTGCCGGTTGTCGAGGCGCCTGTGCGGCTGCGGGCGCTCCTGGAGGACATCCAGAAATCCCTGTTCCAGCGGGCGCTGAAGTTCCGCCGGGACAACACCTTCCGCGCGAAGGACTACGCGGAGCTTGCCCGCCTGCTTGACGAGCCGGGCGGCTTTATAGAGGCGGGATGGTGCGGGGATGCCGCCTGCGAAGCCCGCGTGAAAGAGGAAACGAAGGCGACGATCCGCCTGATCCCGATGGAAAAACAAGAAACGGAAGGCGTCCCATGCGTTGTCTGCGGAAAGCCGGCGAAGCACATCGCCGTTTTCGGCCGAGCCTACTAGCGGCGGCGTTCGCGGCTGTCTGCCTCCTGGCAGGCCTCAGTGCCTGCTCCCCGGCCAAGCCGTCGACCGCTGCCGAGCCTACCGCCTCCTGGTACCAGCTCCAGTCCGGCACCTTCCAGCGCCTGGAGCGGCCAGGGACCGGCCTCGCCGTGGCTTTCCGCCCCTGGACGGTGCAGGGCAGGGTGGCCGACATGACATTCATGGCAGGCGCACTTTACTGCGGTATCAACGGTTCAGGAATTGCATCAGTCGCGCTGGACACTGCCGGCGTTCCCGCGTTCACCTATCACGCCGACTCACTGATATTCGCCCATCGCACCATCACGACACTCATCCCCCGCCGGGGGGCCCTCACGGTGCACCTTTACTACAATGCCCTTCTCAATGACGCCCCCCAGCAGGACCTGACCCTCACCGGCATTTCCCTGGTGAGCTTTCTTCCCGCGAAGGCAGACTACGCCTTTCTCATCCCGCCGTTCCAGCGGAAGAACCCCGACTATGAAGCCGTCGGGTTCGCCCCCCTGACGGAAAACCAGTTCGCCATGGAGTGGAAGTTCACCGATGCCGGGGAGACGCGCTTCGCCTATACCCGCTTCGACGCGGACACGCAGGCTGAAGAGAATGAAACCCGGGAAGCGTACCTGGGCGCGCTGGGCGTGCCATCCATCAGCGGTGACGCGGTGCCCTCCGACCTGGGCTCGTTCTTCGCGCTCTGCAAGAGCTCCCTGCCGCCCTCACCCCCGGGCACCTCCCTGCAGTTCATCCTGCGTTCGCGCACGGGCGCGCTGCGCAGGAGCTACCGCTCGGCCGCGGAGAGCGATGCCGCGGTGGTCATCCCCGTGTTCGAGGACATCGGCGTGCGGCTCGCCCTGCTGCCCGGTGGCCGCCTGCTCAGCGCTCCCGCTGGGGGAGCCGCGTCGGCCGGCGCCTCCTTGCGCTTTATCGATCTGCCCGCGCTGCCGCGCGGCTTCCGCTACACGGACATCGTGAAAAGCGGAAGCTTCCTCGTGGCGAGCTGGGAGGAGTCGCGTTTCACCGACGTGGGACGGGCGGGGATCCTGCTGCTTCGGCTGCCATGAAGGGCGCGCGCGCCCGGCGGTCAGGGGGGCTGGCAGCTGCTCAGCTTCGCGTAGCGGCGGGCGCGGCAACCCCGCCGGGCTGGCTGCTGGTGGTCATGAAGTGCGCCAGGTCGAACACGATGGGCTCCTCCACGATGAAACCTTCAGCGTGCGCCACTCCCAGCATGGTGCCGTATGACTCGCGGAATCTCCGCAGCCCGTCGAGCACCTTCCCGTCGCGAAGGCTCATCTGCGACTGGTGAAGCCGCGCGATGGATTCCCACTCTTCCATGTACCCGGAGACGTCGTTGAGCAGCGTCGGGGTGCGCGTGCGGGGCAGCATGTAATACAGGAGATGCTCGGCATTCCACGGCTCGCCTTTGGCGTCCTTCAGGCCCGAGAAGCGCGCGTAGCGCGCCGCCGAGCGCACGATGGTGCCGGTGGCCGTGTGATCGGGGTGCGCGGCCCCGTCCTTGTGGTAGCTGGTGTTTGTATGGTAGGGGGCGAAGATGATCCGGGGCCTGAACTTCCGCACGACCTCGGCGAGCGTGATGCGCGCCTCGTAGGTGTCGAAGATCTGGCAGTCGCGGAAATTGAGGATTTCGATTTCCCCGCCCAGCCTGCGGGCGGCCGCTTTCATCTCCTCCTCGCGCTGCTCGGCGGTGCCGAATGTGCCCGCCTCACCGCGGGTCAGCACGCAGACAGCAAGAGAGGCGCCCGAGCGGGCGAACTTGACCATGCTTGCGCCCATCCCGAACTCGGCATCATCCGGGTGAGCTCCGAAAACTAGTATGTCAGCCATCAAGGAGAAGATATTCGCCTGTGGTCGCCTTGACAACCACCGGAAGCTGGGCGATTCTGGGCGAAAGGACCATGGACGCCGACCTGCAATCACTGCTCATGCAGAACAACCTCATGAAAGGCCTTGGAGTGAAGCAGGTGCAGAAGATCGCCGGCCTGCTCACGGTGGAGAGCTTTGCCGCCGGCGCGTGCATCATGCGCCAGTCCGAGCCGCCCGACAGGGTCTTCCTCATTGCCCGCGGACGGGTACAGGTGCGGAGGAGGCTCCCCGGGTCCGATGAAAACGGGATTGCCGAGCTGGGCCCCGGAAGCTTCATCGGTGAGATGGCGGCCATCCTCGGCTCCGAGCAGCACTCCGCCACCGTTGCCGCCGTCACTCCCGTGACCGCCTTCTCCATCACCAACGCGAGGCTCATCGAGCTCCTCGACGAGTACCCGGCGGTGAACCGCAACATCCTCTCCAGCCTGATCCTCCAGCTCCAGGGCCTCAACAACCGGTGGCTGGAGACGCTGCGGGTGGAGAAGCAGGTCCTGGAGTGGAAGGTCCGCGAGCGCACGCAGGAGCTGGAGGAGGTGGGGCAGAGGGTGCGCCGGGAGCTCACCCTGGCGCAGAACATCCAGCGCAATCTCCTTCCCGAGAAGCGCAAGAGCTACCCTGGCATCTCCATCTCCACCGACTATATCCCCTGCGAGGAGCTGGGGGGCGACATCACGGGCGTCTTCCAGATCGACGAGACGCGCCTGGGCGTGTACGGGGGCGACGTTTGCGGGCACGGTGTGTATGCCGCCATGGTCATGAGCTACGTGAAGAAGCTCATCGAAACCTCGGTGAAGCGCATCCTGCTGAACCGCCAGTACGTGGTGAAGCCGCCGGGGGCCGTGCTCACCGCCATCAACCAGAGCTTCATCGACGAGATCAGCCAGGGGGACCCCGAGATCTACCTCACCCTTTTCCTCGGTGTCCTGGACATGCGGCGGCTGACCTTCGAGCATGCCTCCGCCGGCATCCACGTTCCTCCCCTGGTGCTTTCCCAGGGCAAGGCAAAGGTATTGTTCGATCAGTCGGATTTCCCCATTGGCCACGTCAAGGGCCACGAGTACGCTACCCGGAGGGACACATTCGCCCCGGGGGACGTGTTCCTGTTCGTGAGCGACGGCGTCATCGAGGCCGAGCACGGCGGGGAGACCTTCGGCATGGAGCGGCTGAAAGCCGAGGCGCTGCGGGTGATGTGGGACGCGAAGGGAATGGACGCCGAGGCCATCGTCGGCTCGGTGCGCTCCTTCCTGGGCGGAGAGCCGCCCCAGGATGACATGTGCATGCTCACCATGTCCTTCGAGCAGCCTGGCGAGCCGGCGAAGTGAGCTTTCCTTCCCAGCGGCTTGAAGTCTTCACACGCGCCACCTATCCCGATGGCCGTGCCCGGCGCGCGCTGGCCTCCGCCCGGCGGGCGCTGTCAGCCGCGATCCGCGAGATCGCGATCGTCGACGTGTTTCTTCTCGACGGTCTTCCTTCCCTGGACCCCGCCGTGGCGGCGGAGGTGTTCTGTGATGCCGTTGCCCAAGAGCTGCTTTTGAACGCCCCCGCCGCAGCGGGGCCCGCATACGGGGCATGGGACCACCTGGTGGAAATCACGGTGAAGCCGGGGGTCACCGACCCGGTTGCCCTGACGGCGCGCGAGGCGCTGCACTTGTGCCTGCCCGGCGGTGTCCCCGACACTGCGATCATCCAGACAGCCGTCCAGTACCTTGTGTCCGTCGACCCGGGTGCCGCGGTAGACCCGACGGAGCTTGCCCGGTTTTTTCACAACCCGCTGATCCAGTCAGCATTCTCCCTCACCCGCGCCTCCTGGGAGGCCGGCGGGGGGGCCCCCCCCCCCCACAAAAAAACCCCCCCCGGGGCGCCCCCCCCCCGGGGGGAGGGGCGGCACAACCCGCCACAACGACGGGGGGTGGGTGGGGGGCGTGACGGGCTGGGTCGCCC
>JBEKVA010000101.1:0-11665 GCA_049514475.1 Spirochaetia bacterium | reverse complement strand
GTATTCGAAGCGTGCCGGCGGGGGGCGACCGTATCACCCATCGGCACGAATGTACACCGTCAATTGAGGAAGGGATAGTACGAGAGCAGGCACGATTTCAGCTCCTGTGTGAGCCGGCGCAGCCGCTCGAGGTTGTAGGGGAACGTGAAGGCCACGAACTTCCTCAATATGTACTGCTGCGCGTCGCGCACGCGTTTCTGCGGGAACAGCCACGAGATGCCAAGCCGCTCCTTGAGAACGGGAAGGAGGAAGCGCTTCACCGTGCGGTGGAACGTCTCCAGCTCGTGCACGCCCTGGATGATCTGCCACTCCTCCCCGGGGTACAGGGAGGTGAGGGAGACCAGCTCGCGGATGTCGCGCACGGTGCGGAAGTCGATGGGCATGCCGTCGATGATGAGGGAAAACCACGTGCGGTCGAAATTGTTCTCGAATACGTCGCGGAGCTTCGCAATGAGGCGGAGTATTTCCGTGTCCCGCGTGAGCTCATAGCCGAGGGAATCGAGTGTTGCTTCTGACACGTCGTGTTTTCTCCGTTCCCCTTCAATGTCGGACGGGGAGGCGCGGCCCTTGATGAAAGAGCGGCGGCCGTGGCACGCTCCCTGGTCCGGGGGAGAGGGAGCGGCGGTCCCAAGCGCCGTAACAGGCAACGATCGCTGCAAAGGCCTTTCCAGGGGTTCGATTCCCCTGCTCCCCCAAATCTCGGGCCTTGATCGGACACACCCGTGGCAGAGTGGGCATCGGAGCGCGTCTTCTATCACATCTATCCCCTGGGTCTCTGCGGAGCCCCGGACAGCAACGACTCCCGCTCTCCCCCCGAGCCGCGCCTGGAAAAGCTCATCCCTTGGCTGGATCACGCGCGGTCCCTGGGGACGAGCGCGCTGTATCTCGGCCCGGTCTTCCAGTCATCCACGCACGGCTACGACACCGCCGATTACTTCGCTGTTGACCGGAGGCTGGGCACGAACGACACCCTCGCCGCCGTCTGCGCCGCGGCGCACGAGAGGGGCATCCGCGTGATACTGGACGCGGTCTTCAATCACGTCGGGCGCGATTTCTGGGCATTCAAAGACGTGCAGAAAAATGGCCGCGGCTCGCCGTATGCGGCATGGTTTGCCGGGCTGAGCTTCGACGGCAAAAGCCCCTATGGGGACCCGTTTTCCTACGAGGGATGGAACGGCCACCTCAGCCTGGTGAAGCTGGACGTTCGCGCTGCCGCAGTCAAAGAGCACCTGTTTGCCGCGGTGAAGCAGTGGGTGGAAGACTACGATATCGACGGGCTGCGCCTGGATGCCGCCGACTGCCTGGACCTGGATTTTCTCGGAGAGCTTTCGCGCTTCTGCCGCGACCTGCGTAGCGACTTCTGGCTCCTGGGGGAGATCGTGCACGGGGACTACCGGCGGTGGGTCGGCCCGACAATGCTCGACTCGGTGACAAACTACATGTGCTACAAAGGGCTGTACTCAAGCCACAATGACGGCAACTACTTCGAGATTGCCTGGTCGCTGAACCGGCAGTTCGGGTCCCGGGGGATGTACCACGGCATGCCGCTGTACAATTTCGCCGACAACCACGACGTGGACCGTCTGGCAAGCTCGCTGAAAAACCCCGCGCACCTGCGCCCGCTGTACTGTATCCTCTTCACGATGCCGGGCATTCCCTCGGTCTACTATGGAAGCGAGTGGGGCATCGAAGGGCGTCACGGGCAGACGGACAGGCTCCTGCGGCCCAGCCTGGAGCTTGCGGAAGTTGCCGCGCACTGCCCGCACCCGGAGCTTCCCGCGTTGATCCGTCGCCTGGCGGAGATCCGCCGCGGCAGCGCTGCCCTTCTCCGCGGGGAGTACGCGCAGGTACACGTGGCGGCCCGGCAGCTTGCCTACCTGCGGCGGACACCTGAGGAGTTCACTCTCGTTGTGATCAATTCCGATGAGAGGCCCGTTTCCCTTGAGTTGCCAGTGCCGCAGATTGGTGACGGCCAGCTTCTCGACTTGATTTCCGATGGGGAGAGGTTCCCCGTTGCAAAGGGCCGACTTTCACTGAAAAGCATCCCCGCCGCGGGAGCGCGGATCCTCGTGCGCGCCCCCTGAGCGGGGAAGGCTTTCGGCCGCCGCGGCAGCGCCACGGAGCTCAGCTTGCCTCGATGGACTGTATGAACTGCTCAAGGTCCTTCTGCTGCACCAGCTGCTGGTCGCTCAGCTTTGCGATATCCTCGCGGAGCTTCGCCAGCTCATCCTCTTCGTCGGTGAGCGTCTTCACGTAGCGCTTGTACAGGTCGGAGGTCTGGGAAAGACGGTCCATGTTGGACCTGATCCTCGACTGGTCTGTGGAAATATCGCTTGCCCGCTTTTCCTTCGTGGCGCGCTGCGTGGCGGTATCGGACAGCTTCTGCTGAAGAGCAATGACTTTCTGCAGCGCCTTCTTCACCGCGTCGCTGACCGCGGTGCTTTGAATGTAAAATGCTACCTGGTCACCGCCGAGACTGGACAGTGCCACGCTCTGCTCGATGGTCCGCGTCTCCACCACCGAAAGCGAGCCTGACGTGCCCGCGCTCACCGGAAGGGTAAACCGATACGAGTCACGCGTGCGCTCGCTCGCCTCCTTCGGCGTGACCAGCGTCCACTCCGGCTGGAAGGGGTGCTCGACCAGAAGCGTCCTGTTCTTCGTGCCGCGGTTTTTCGCGTTGTAGACGCGCTCCCGCTGCTGCTTGCTGGTGTAGAAGAACACCCCCTTGCTGATCTTCACAGAGACAAGCGACACGGGTGTGGGGCCCGGCAGAGCCTCCACCTCGGTGTCCAGATCCATGGCGTAGGTCACAAGCTGTTCGGCCCCTGGAGCCAGGTCGGTGATCTGCGCATCCCCGGCATAGGTGCCCCCGTCGAAGACGGTGATGGGGCCCTGCATGAGGTGCAGGCTGCTCGAGTTCTTCAGCTTCACCGCGTTCAGCGGGTGCCTGGCATCGGTTGACTCGTTGTACAGCGAGTAGCGTTCCCCGCCCACGTTCTGGTTGAGAATGGGAAGCAGGGCTGACTGCTGGCGGGGCAGCTCCACGGGTTTCTCGATGACGTACTGGAAAAGCTCACCCACCGCTGCGCCGCTTGCCGTCGGGGTCACGCCCTGGGACACGGAGAACTCCCCGCGGGGGCCTGCACCCGACGCGAGGCTCTGGGCCTGGGGCGCCTGACGGGCCTTCATAGCCGGTGCGGGGCTGGCCGGCGCCCGCTCCATGTCAGCCAGGCTGTCCGCCGATTCGTCGTTTTCTTCCGGCTGGCTTTCCATGGCCATCTGGTTTGTGCGCGGGCGCAGGGACTGGTACAGCTCAAGCTGCACCTCGGGCCTCTGGATGTACAGCGGCTGGTAGAGGTCCATCACGAATGTGATCGGCCGCCCCGAAACCAGGCTGAGGGCCACACTCTTCCAGTCGGTGTCAGAGGTGTTCTCCACCATCGCCCACCCCTGCAGCAGGTGCTGCCCACTGTCGGCAAGCACCAGCCGATAGCTGGTCTTCCACACCGGGCTTTCCACGATGTAGCCGATTCTCACCCGCCGCTTGCCCGTGCCGTTGAAGTGCAGCACCACCTTCTTCTTCTCGATGCCGTGGGAGGAGGAGAGCACCAGAAGCGCCTGCGCCAGGTCATCCTGCACTTCCTTGCGCTGGTAGCGGATGCCTGCCACGTCGGAGAGCGCAACTGTGGTCACCCCGCTTGCCGTATTCAGGTTCAGGAACTCCCCGGGGATCTCTCCCTTGAGGGTGCTTTGCACCACGCGGGATTCCACGCTGATGATGGTGCCGTTGAGCTTTGTGCCGCCCGTCATCATTACCTCCACCGCCTCCCCGCGGGTCTGGGTGAGGAGGTTTGCCATGGTGGGGCTGGTGGTCAAGTCAATCGAGAAGCTCTTCAGGGTGCGGGTGATGGGATCGCGGGAGGAGTAGGTGACGCTGGAGATGGTGCCCCCGTCCAGGTCGCGCAGCACCAGGCTCTTCAGGAGGTCGTTGATCTGGCTGGCGGAGAAGGTGAGCTCCATGCGGGCGTTGCCCTCCACGGTGCCGTCGTGCTGGAAGTAGCCCACCCCGCTTGTGAACAGCACCAGGCTGGAGAGGGGGATGGAGGCATCCTTCTCCTGCGCCTCGGCGGGAACTGAAAGGGGGAGCAGGAAAAGCGAGAGGAAAAGGGCGAAGGTGGCAATTTTCATTCTTTTACCTCCGGGAGGGCAGGCTTTGCGCCCGGTTTGGAGAACAGGAAGCCGAACAGTCCCCCGACAACCCCGCCGGCGATGTGCGCGAGCTGGGACACGGTGCTGGGGGTGAGAGCGTTCACGAACTCCCTCACCAGGTAGAGCACCACGATCAGCAGGAACGTGATGGGGATTTCCCCCTGGCGGATATTGGTGAAGGAGCTGAGCAGGATCAGCATGAAGACGATGCCGCTGGAGCCGAGGAGACCATTCCTGACAACCAGGATGTTGAGGATGGCGGTGGCAAGCGCCGTGACGATCATCATCAGGAGCAGCGGCACGGAGCCGTACTTCTCCTCGAGCACCGGCCCGATGAGCAGGATGAAGGAGAAGTTGCCGATCAGGTGGGCCCAGTTGGCATGCCCGATCACGTAGGTGACAAGCCGCATCCAGGAGAGCGGAGAGGAGGCGGTGAATGTCGGCTGGAGAGTGAAGAAGGTGCGGATGAACGCCCCGCCGGTGAGCTGGTCGATCAGCAGGACCACCGCCGACACGATTGCGAAGGTGAGGATCACCGGAGAGTTGTAGCGGATGCGCAGCTTCATGCGTGCCCTCCCTGGCCCAGCGCGAGCGCCAGCTTCTTTTCGATGGCATCCAGGAACGCGTCGGCGGCGCCGGGGTTGCCGCCCATGCCCTGCATACGGGTACCGCGGCCGCCGCCCTTTGCCGCCGCGATTGCAAGGAGCCCGGGCACGATATCGGAAAGATCCGGGGCGGCACCGAGGGAATGCGCGACGATCCACTGGAAGCTCTCGCCGTTCCTGTCGGCGGCGAGCACCACCCGGCCGGCCGCGGCCACCACCCGCTCGGCGAACGCCTTCAGGTACTCGCTTCCCGCCGCGTCGAAGAGGCGCCGCACGCACGCGGCATGCCCGATCTGCCGCGCCGAGGCTATCGCCGCATCGGCATCGGATGCGGCCTGGCTTGCCTGCAGCTTTTTCAGCTCGCGCGCGGTTTCTTTCGCGCCGCCCAACAGCTCCTTCACCCGTCCCAGGATGTCGGCCTCCCCGCAGGTCAGCTCCCGGCTGAGGCCCTGCACGAGGGCGACCTTGCGGCCGTAGTCGGCAAGGGCGCGGCTTCCCATCATGACGTGGATGCGCACCCTGCCCCGTATACGCTCCTGGGCAATCGCCTTGGCGAACACGATCTCACCCGTGGAGGGCACGTGCACCCCTCCGCAGGCTGCCCACTCGAATCCCTCCACCTCCACGACGCGCAGCCTTCCGACCTCGGGGGGCGTTCTGCGCAGCGGGAAGCGGCCCGCCTCGGAGGGGTCCACCTCGTGAAAGATCACCTTCCGGTTTTCACGGATGACCGCGTTGGCAATCTCCTCGGCAGCGGCCAGTATCTTTTCGCTCACGGAGTCTGCCTTTACTTCGATGGTGGTGTCATCATCACCGAAGTGCACGGAGACGGTCTCCAGCTTTCCCGCCTGCAAAAGCGCCTGGGAGAAGATGTGCTGCCCCGTGTGCTGCTGCATGAAGTCGCGCCGTCGCGCCGCGTCCACCACGCCGTGCAGGACCGCGCCGGTTTTGGCATCCAGCGCCGGCTCGACCACGTGCGAAATCCGGCCGTGAGGGTCGCCGCCCTCGTCGCGGTAGCCGACCCCCACGACCCGCGCGCCGCCGAGGGTGCCCAGGTCGCAGGGCTGCCCGCCGCCGCCCGGGTAGAAACAGGTGGCATCGAGGATGATCTCGCAGCGACCCTCGCGCATCGCCATTTCCACCACGCGCGCATCGAACTCCAGCTTCAAAGTGTCCTTATAGTAGAGCTTTTCGGTCACAGATAGGACATATCCGCATTCACTCTCCTTGACAAGACTCCGGAGCGGAACCTATCCTGGATTTTACGAAATCTTTACAAATTCCATGGAGGAGAAACCCATGCCGGCACTTGCCTCGCTGGACGATCTGAAGAACGTGCTCGCCAGCCTGGAACAGCTCAAGGGCCAGTTCCCGGAGGCGTACGGCGCTTTCGGGGATCTGCTGAAGAAATACAGGAAGGTGGGCTACAAGAACATCTGCAAGCTCCTGCTAGGGGAAACGACCCCGGAAAAGCTCAAGGGTGAGCAATAACGCGCCGCCGAAGGCGGATTCTGCGCCGCCGAAGGCGGATTCTGGCCGGTTCGTCGCCTTCGACCTTGAGACCACCGGCTTGGTGGCCGGCGTTGACAGGATCGTGGAGATGGGCGCCGTTCTCTTCGAAGGGGAACAGGTGCTGGAGGAGTATCAGCAGTTGGTGGACCCGGGGGTCCCCATGCCCGCCGCGGCATCCCGCGTCAACGGCATCACCGACGACATGCTCAGGGGCCGGCCCACGGTGGCTGAGGCGTTGCCCTGCTTCCTCGCCCTGCTGCGCCGCGGCACCCCGGTGGCGCACAACGCCTGCTTCGACGTTGGTTTTCTCAGCGCGGACATTGAGATCTCGGGCTGCCTGCCGCCCCCCGGCCCCGTGCTGGATACCCGCGGCATGGCGAAGCGGGCATTCCCCGGCCGGTTCAGCTACAGCCTGGCCAACCTCGTTCGCGACCATCACCTCGAGGTGCCCGGCGCGCACAGGGCGCTTGCCGATGCCCATGCCTGTCGGCTTCTCTTCCAGCTGTGCACCGACGTCATAGGCAAGGCCGATGAGAAGGGCGATGCGGCAGGCAACGGCCCTCCCACTGCCGGCGGGCGGCTCGCTCCTGGCGGGCCGCTCGCCGCCGGTAATCGGCTGGACAGGGAGCTGCGCGGCGCCTGCGCGCCCCCGCTGGACTTCTCGGAGAACGCCCCTCACCAGGTACGCACGGCAGCGCAGCTGCAGCGGGCCCTGCGGGAGGGAACACCGGTGAC
Organism: Spirochaetia bacterium; assembly: GCA_049514475.1. GTDB lineage: Bacteria > Spirochaetota > Spirochaetia > SZUA-6 > Fen-1364 > Fen-1364. Next base: position 4,604 of record JBEKVA010000101.1, on the reverse strand, counting down.
CATCGAGTACCGCAGCGCGCGCGGCGAGCTCACCGAGCGCACTATACAGCCCCTGGCATTCGACACCATGGGCGGGGCCCTCGTGATCATCGCCTTCTGCGAGCTGCGCGGCAGCGAGCGCACCTTCCGCCTCGATGCGATCCTCGAGGTACGGCCCGCGCAATGAAGCGTGCCATCTTCACCCTCGGGTGGGATGCCCCGGCCGCGGCGCCCGATGACCCCATGGAGCTTGCACCCGCGCCAGGCAGGCCGCAGGGACTGCGCGCGTGGCAAGCTCTGGCGAAGAAGCTCGACACCGACCTTTCCGCCTCGTGGCTGGTGTATCGCGCGCCCGCGCGGCCGCCCGCGGAAGTGCTTGGGGCCTTCTGCGGCACGGCAGCCGGGGCCTCCGAGCACGAGCTCCTCCGCGCGGTGCGCCGGCTCCAGCGGGAAGCATCGCGCGCGCGGGTGCTCACCGATTTCTCCGAGGTTGCCCGACGCTGCGAGCGCCTTCGCCGCGCCGGCAAGCGTATCGTGTTCACCAATGGGGTCTTCGATCTCCTGCACGTCGGGCACCTGCGCCTGCTGGAGGGCGCGCGCTCCTGCGGGGATGCCCTAGTGGTGGGGGTGAACAGCGACGAGTCGGCGCGCCGGCTGAAGGGACGGCGGCGCCCCGTGGTCCCCCAGTTCGAGCGGGCGGAGCTTGTAGCCGCCATCCGCGGGGTGGACTTCTGCGCCATCTTCGACCAGCCTGATCCGCGCGAGCTCCTTCGTTTCGTGCGGCCCGACGTTCTGGCCAAGGGCTCCGAGTACACGCTCTCCGGGGTCGTGGGCCGGCGGATGGTTGAGGAATGGGGCGGCCGCGTGGTATTGATAGCTCACCGCGGCGGATGGTCGTCTACCGCGATCATCGAGAGACTGCGTCGGAGGCGGGCATGACCGTTGCGGATCACATACAGAAGGAACACGGGATCGTGGGAAGGTCGGCGGAGCTGGAGATCGCCCTCGCGGTGCTCTCCTCGGGCCGGCACCTTCTCCTGGAGGGACCGGTGGGCGTGGGCAAGACCACCGTGGCCCTTGCCGTGTGCGACCACCTGGAGCGCTCGGTGCTGCGTATCGACGGGGACGAGCGTTACACGGAGAACAAGCTCACCGGCTGGTTCGACCCCCCGATCGTATTGAAGAGCGGCTACGGAGAACAGAGCTTTTTCGCCGGCCCCCTGGTACAGGCCATGCGGGAGGGGTCGATCCTTTTCATCAACGAGCTGAACCGCATGCCCGAGTCCGTGCAGAACGTGCTGCTCCCTGCCCTCGACGAAGGACTCCTGATCCTGCCGAGGATCGGGGAGGTGCGCACGAAGCCGGGTTTCCAGGTGGTGGCCACGCAGAACCCTGTTGAATACATCGCCACGGGGCATCTCTCGGAGGCCCTGAAGGACCGCTTCGAGCACGTGCCGCTGCTCTACCAGTCGGAGGCGGAGGAGCGGGAGATCGTGCGCCGCGAGACGGGCTGCACCGATGCCGAGCTGGTGAACACCGCCGTGCAGGTGGTGCGCATGACGCGCAATCACCCCCGGTTCAGGAAGGGCGCCTCCATCCGCGCCGCGGTGAGCATCGTGGCCATCGCGCTGAAGCTCACGGGCGCCGATCGGCTGCGCTCGGCGGCCCTTACCGCGCTTGCCACCCGAGTTGAGCTGCGGGATGAAGAGGATGCCGACCTGGCCTCCGCGATCGATGAGATCCTCGCCGACATAAAAAAAAACTAGCCGAGCCTGAGCGGTCCCTCGGGCCTGTCGTCACCGTCCCGAAGATCACCCGCGACGGGGAAGGCTCCGGCGGTGCCTCGCTGCCGGCGGATGCATTGGGCATGCTCGCCGAGATCCTGCAGCTTACCGAGGAGGGCATGACGGGCTGGGGCGTTGCCGAGAGCCTGTCGGCCACCTCGGTGGAGCTGAAGGATAAAGGGCTGCGCGCCCTGGCGCGCCGGATCGCCACCCGCGCGGTGTTGCGAAAGGCGCACGAGCTGGTGGGCCCCATAAGGCCGTCCCGCCGCATTGTGCGCGAGGTCATGAGCGAGCCCTTCCGCGGCGAGCTTGACGAGGAGACCACCCTGGAAAACCTCCTGGGCAAGGAGTTTCCCGATCCCGAGGACTGGGTCAGCGCACGGCGGGAAACCCGCCGCACCCAGGTGGCCCTGATGATGGACACTTCCCTTTCAATGTCGGGCAGGAACCTGGCGCTCGCCGCGGTTGCCGCCGCCGTCCTGGCCTTCTCCCTGAAGAGCGAAGACCTTGCCCTGGTGGCCTTCGAGAGCTCGGCCCATGCGCTGACGCACCTGGGGCAGAGAGACACCGCGGCGCGCATGGTGGAGGAGCTTCTCTCGCAGCCCGCCCGCGGGTTCACCAACATCGAAGACGGCCTGGCCGTTGGCCGGCGCGAGCTCCTCCTGGGGGACAACCCGCGCAAGGTGGGACTCCTGATCACCGACGGGGTTTTCACCGCCGGCGGTGACCCGCTGGCGGAGGCGGCGCGTTTTCCCCGGCTGTACGTGCTTCTCACCGAGGACTACGTGATGGACGAGGAGCTGTGCACCCGCATGGCGGCCGTGGGGCACGGGGGGGTGGTCCGGGTCAGGGGCTACGACGACCTGCCCTCGAAGATGCTGGAGGTCGTGACACAGATTCTTCACTAGCGCCTCCCGACGTGCTACTCTGCGGCCCAAGGAGCCAACATGCCGGATCTTGCGCGGGGTGCGGTTGAGCGGATCGACGGGATCCTCGAGAAGGCGGCGCGCGACGGCAGGAGCAGCCTCTACGAGCACGAGGTGTACGGCATCGTGGCGGCCCTCGGGCTCGGAGTTCCGCGCTTCCGCTTCGTGGCCGAGATAACCGAGGTGGACGAGGAGGCGTTGCGCGGGTTCGGCCACACCCTGATCGTGAAGGTCGTCTCCCCGCAGATACCCCACAAGCAGAAGCTGGGCGGGGTGAAAAAGATCTCCGCCGCCGACCCCCTGTTCGTGCAGTTCGTCCTCTCGCGGATGCGGGAGGAGGTGTACTCCCATTTCCCTGCCGATGAGCGTCCCCCGATCGTCGGTTTCCTCCTGGTCGAATACATCCCCCACTCGCAGGCCATCGGCTACGAGGTGCTTATCGGCTTCCGTGAGGACCCGGGATTCGGTCCGGCCCTGACGGTGAGCAAGGGCGGGGACGATGCGGAGTTCTTCGCCGCCCACTATGATCCTGCCAACCAGTTCCTGCCGCCCATGGAGTACGCGGAGGCGCTGGCCTTCATCCGCTCGCTTCACATCCGGCACAAGTTCGAGCAGATCGGTCACCCCGAGTACCTGGAAGACATGGCGCGCGCCATGGTGGAGCTGGGCAACCTCGCGCTGCGTTACTCGCCGCTGGCGGAGAAGCCGCGCCACGTGCTGAAGGCACTGGAGGTGAACCCCTTCGCCATCGCCAGGGACGGGCGGTTCGTGGCACTCGACGGGCTGGCCGAGTTCGGCCCGGCCCCCGCCGCCGATGAATGGAACATCCGCGCTGACCTGGGAAACCTCGACGCTTTCTTCCAGCCCCGGGGGGTGGCGGTGATCGGGGTGTCCTCAGACCTTGCCAAGTACAGCCTGGCGCGTGAGATTGCGGGTCTCCTGAACGAGCTGCGGTCCGATGACCTGTACCTGGTCAATCCGCACGGCGGCTCGGTGCGCCTGGGGCAGCGGGAGTACCCGCTGTACCCCGCGCTCTCCGCCGTCCCCGGTCCCGTGGAGCTTGTCGTGTACGCGGCACCGGCGCTTGCCGCCCCCGACTTCCTGCGTTCCCTGGCAAGCGGCAGCGTGCGCGCCGTGATCCTCATCCCCGGGGTGCCCTCCGCGGTTCCCTACCCCGAGTACGCCCGCCAGCTCCGCGCCGCCGTGCCGCCCGGCATCCGCGTGATGGGGCCCAACTGCATGGGCGTCTACCACGCCGCGGCGGGAAAGCGACCGGGGGTGAACACGCTGTTCATAAACGAGAAGCGCCTCGAGGTCCGCTCTTCGCCGACCGCCAACGCCGTGCTGCTCACCCAGAGCGGCGCGCTGGCAGTCACGGCAATCGACAAGCTGCGCAACTGCCGGCCGCTTCGCTGCGTGGTGAGCTTCGGGAACAAGTTCGACGTGAAGGTGGGGGAGCTCCTGGGCCATTTCACTGCCGACCCTGCCGTGCAGGTGATCGCCGTGTACCTCGAGGGCCTGGACGCGGGAGAAGGCCGCGCCTTCTTCGACAGGGCGCGGGTCTCGAAGAAGCCGATCATCGCCTACAAGGGCGGCCGCACCGAGGCGGGAGCGCGCTCGGCGGCATCGCACACGGCGGCCATGTCGGGAAACTACGAGGTCTTCCGCGCCGCCTGCCGGCAGGCGGGGGTGATCCTCGCGGAGACTATCGAGGAGTACTACGACCAGATCAGGGCCTTCTCCCTCCTGGCTGACAAGCCGCCGCGGGGGAACCGCGTCGCCGGGGTGGTGAACGCCGGCTTCGAGTCCACCGCGAGCGCCGACGAGCTGAAGGGCCTGACGCAGGCGCGGCTTTCCGCGAAGACAATCGAGAGGCTCAACACAATCAACCGGCACGGCCTGGTGGACACCTCTT
>JBEKVA010000100.1:0-11699 GCA_049514475.1 Spirochaetia bacterium | reverse complement strand
GAGGCCGAGGCTCATTCCAAACTTGAAAGTATCTGCGGCAGGTGCCGCCGGGGTTGCGGGAGCCGCCGGGGTATCATCGGCAAAGGCCGCTCCCGTCCCGAGGCTGAACAGGACCAGAAGCACTGCCAGAGGTCTGAGAGCTGCAGCCATGGAGGCCTCCTTCGAAAACTGCCGTAAATGTATCCCTTGGATTGGCATAAAACTAACCTGCCGTCCCCTAGAATGTCAACTTTGCCTCCAATGCGGCGCGGAAAGCGAATCGCCAGATGATTCCCTGCGCCACGCCGAGGTTCTGCGTGTCCAGTCCGAGATCCAGGCTCGCCTTGATGGTCCCATGCCCTTCATAGACTATGGAGGTGGAGTGTCCCACGACGAATGTCATTGGATGGAACGTGCCCGCGTCGGTGACCTGGACCGTGACACCGGCGCTCTCCCGGTGAAGGAAATGCGCCGTCTTGCCGATGTCGCTGGGGATGAGCGGCAGCTGCACTCCTGCCTCGGGGCGCACTGTCCAGTCGTAGAGCGCCTGCAGGTCGTTGGACAGCGTCATGCTGGTGGTCTGGCTCCCGCGGAATGTCTCCACGAAGGTGAGCTCGCTCTCGTTGGTTCCCGTCAAGGTGGCGTAGGCCTCGGCGGAAAGAGTCGACAGCGTTGTTGGCAGCTGGGGGCCCCCGTCAATGGACGCGCTCAGGCTGAGGCTGTACTCGTCCGTGCGGATGCCCTTGAGGAGCGGGTAGGCGCCCAGCTCACCGAACAGGTTGACGGCACGCGTGGTGGTTTTCGGACGGACGTACATCGTGGTCTGCGTGAGGTCGGTGGTCTTCCTCAAATCCTGGCCCAGGGATATGTCGATGCCCGACGGGATGAAAAGATCGCTGAGCCGGGAGCCGTAGCTGCGCTGCAGGGAAAGATCGACCGAGGGACTGTAGGTGCCCAGGGTGGCGGGCGTGACACCATCCTGGTTGACCCACCGGGGGAGCACCGCGGCGGAGTTGTCACTGTACAGCTCGACGAACGGCAAGGCGCTCAGCATGTATCCCTGCAGGGAGAGAACGCGGCCGAGCTCCGAGGTTTCAGTAGAGAACCTCGGGCCGAGCGCGGGGGCAGTGGTGACAGAAAGCTGGCGCCGGTAGCCCAGGCTGAGGGTGGAATCCGAGGCGTCTCCCTTGCCCAGCTTCAGGAACATCTGGAGGGCCAGAGCGGCGTCATTCTCCTGGGTAAAGGTTCCCAGGGTCGGCGCATAGCTGGTGCCGGAGGCTCCCGTCGTGGCTTCGAAGCTGAACCCGAATGGGGAGGCGGGCATGCCCGCCTTGAAGTCCAGCTGCTCTCCCCGCAGCACGTCGCTGCCGCCTTCCCAGGGGGCAAGGAGCGCGGCCTCCCGTGCCCATCGTTCACCATACCAGAGCTGGGGCAGCGTGTACCCCGCGACCGCCTGGTTGACGGATACCGAGGTGGACAGCGCGAGGGTGGAAAACGGCACGGAAGAAACCGTCCCCTGCCAGGACTGCGTCAGCTGGCCCGTGTTGATGGTCTCATCGGCATCAGCGTGAGCGGCGCTGTCCAGGGTCACCGACAGGAACGGGCCCGGAGAAAACCCGATGATGTTCTCCCGGGAAAATCCTCCCGCGAGGTTCAGGGCAAAGGCATCGGTGACGCTGAGCGGAATGCCAAGGCTCGGGATGGCCACGCGATGCCCGCCGGACGCGCTCATCACTCCCGCCGTCTCCCGCATGTTCAGGTTCACCGTCGTTCGGGCGTTGACGATGGTCGCGTCGGCCTGCGTCTGCGACGAAAGGTCCTCGGCGGGAGAGGGGGTGCCGTACAGCGGGGTGAACCCCGCGCTCATCAGGGACACCTCTTCGCGGAGGTTCACATCGGAAAGGATCGCAACGTTGCCTGCCTTGATCAGGGTGCCCGGGAGCTTCGCGTTCAGGCTGCCGACGAACGCCCCGCCAAAATCGCTTTCCGGATCCGTACAGTAGACCTCGTCGACATAGAGGTATCCGCTCGCGGTCCCCGTCACCTGGACAACGAGCTGCGTCAGGCTGCCATAGCCTGAGTCGTATTTTACAGGCGTCCCGACGACATTGCCATCCATACGTACCGTGTTGTCTTTTTTGGATACCTTGATCTCGTGCCAGACGTTGTCGTTGACGGAAGGAATTGTCCAGGAAATCCGGGCCGAGTTCGTCGTCGTGTCCCAGAGGGAAAATGTATAGGTGGCGCTTCCCGGCAGCGGCAGCACATTCGTTATACGCACATACGACACAATGGTATCGTACTGGATACCGCCGGTGCCCTGGATGACCGGGCCCTGGCTTGTGCCGCTGTCGACGAGCGGGACGAAGCCCTGAACGGTGAATGTGTTGGCGGGAGTCAGCGAGCTCCAGGCTGTCTCCAGGACCTGGTTCAACTCCCCGCCGGAATGGAACTTGCTGTAGGTATCGGGAAACCGCGAGGCAAAATCCCCGCCGGCAGGCGGGGGAACCTGCGCGATGTTTTCGGCAACCTCCTGGACATGGATGTTGTTGCGGTTGTCCGTTCCTCCGGGTATGGGCCAGAAAGGGGTCCCCTCGACGGTAATGGCGTCAACCAGAATGTCTCCGCTGCTTCCTCCCGATGCATCCACGATTATGATCCTGACTCCGCGCGCTTTCAGGAGCTGCGCTCGATCTGCGTCTGCCAGGGTAAACGTGTAATTCGTCCAGGCGGCATTTGCCGCGGCAAGCGCGATAGGATTGGCACTCGGCCCGTTCGCCGGTGTTGCTACCCGCGTGGCATCCTCCAGGTCGAGCAGACCATTGGCATTGCGGTCTTCCGAGTCCAGCTTGCCGTTTCCTGTCAACTGCGGCCCGGCACCGACCTTCAGGGTAATCCCCCCATGTGCCTGGTCAACGAAAGAAAAGCCGGCATCAGTCGAGGAGATCTCGGCCTTCAGGATCCCGGAGCCGTCCAGGTCCTCCGAGATGCTGCCAATCTGCAGGTAGACACTCACGCTTCCCGTCTGGTTCGGGTTGCGCAGCCGGAGGGTGATGGCGCGCGCGCTGGAAAGGTCGACATCGGATCCGGAGGAAATAGGAAGCTGGGCACCGACCCACTCCCCGCTGTTGAGAGCGTACTCGAACACCAGGCTGTTCGTGGCGAGATTGCCGTTGCTTCCCTGGACATTGAAGGGACCCATCCGCTTGCCGTTTGCATAGGGCATCTGCGGAGGATTGGCCTGCTCGAATGTCTGCAGTGTCGCTCCGCCGAAATTGTCGTAACTCCTGAAGTCGCGGTAATACAGAAAGCCGCGATTGCCTTGCGTCAGCGTCGTCATGCCCGGCTCTAAGGGCTGGCTCGCCGGGTACACGTTGTCCTCCGAAAGGTCCAGGAGCATCAGGTTGCCCTCCATGCCGAACAATCGGAGAATGCCACTGGTGTCGGGATTGGTGTAAGAGACCCCTGCCTGCGCAGAATAGGCCAGGTTTTCGGTCTTGCCATCCACCCCCGCGGTGGCGATGATCGTGCCCGACTTGGAATATGCCACCTGGGAATAGCTCCAGGGATTCACGTTCCACCTGAGCCCCGCCCCGAAGGAAAGATTCAGGGCATCCGACATCGCGATCCTGTCCGTCCAGGCGAACAGGATGTCTCCTCCCGAGGATCCCTGCTCGACCTTGCTGTAGGTGACGACGATGCGGTCGGTCGGCAGGACGTCGGTCATCATCGTGAGCCTGCCGGAGGCGGCATCCACCTGGAAGCGGGTTTCCTGCAGGCCGTTGATGGTCATCTGCACCGACCCCGGCACGATGTCCGCCTCGAGGATCATGTCAGTCACCGGTGTCAGGAACTGGTAGATGATGTCGAAGGCCAGGCCGCCCCGCATCGAGTCCCGGTTGGGGCCATAGAGGAGCCCCGTCGGATCGGGGAAGGGAAAGAAATCGTAGAAGCGGTTCGTGCTGCTGGCGAGGTTCGGGTCGACGAGAGCCATGAACCTCTTGTCGGCAGGCGTGTTCAGGAAGCTCACATTGGTCGGCAGCGTGCCATTGGCAACCTTGGGGTTCAGCTTGATGGAGATCTGGGAGATGTCTGCAGGCGGCTCCGAAGAGAAGAAATAGGAGCTGCCGATTTCGAAAGGCGAGATGTCACCCGGCTCCCACAGGAGGAGCGCGGTGCCTACGCCCGGCAGAACAACTTGCCGATTGGTAATAGGGTGGTTGAAATAGTTGCCCATGCCCCAAGAGAAAGTCCTTGCCTTGGACATGTCAGGGTTACGGTTTCCACCAGAGTCGTCAGGAAGCCCGGGGGTTCCCAAGGCAGTTCCTACCGGCGCCAGAGCACGGGTGTAATACACCAGCACCCTTCCCTTGAACACGATGCGCAGGTACACCAGGCCCAGGACGGAATCCTGCTCGATCTCGTCATAGGTGGCCAGGCGGTATTTCCTGCCGTCACTGCCGATATACGTCCCTCCCTGGTCCTCGAAGAAGACTTTCAGAGAGTTGGTATCGAGATTGATATCAGGGAGGAAGAAGTGCCTGCCCTTCATGTAGGAGTCGATGCCGATCTCCTGTTCCACCAGCTCGTGCTTGCCAATGAAAGTCTTGGTCCTGCGGGGCGCCGCGTCCCAGCGGAGCAGCAGGTTATTTGTAGAGCTGCCGGAAACCAGCGTCGCCATTGCCCCCAGGGAGCCCTTGGGCTGGTCGGGGATCTGCATGAGCTGGCTCCCGGGGATGGTGATGCCCTGGGTGCCGAGCACGACGGAGCGTACCACCTCGCCCGGCCCTCCCCGGTAGCCGAGCTGGATGGAGTTGTTCGAGAAGTCTCCCAGCACGGAGACGTTCAGGAAGTACTTCTTCAGCAGGGTAAGGCCGATCGTGATGTCCGGGGTTTGCTGGAATACGAAGCCCTGGTCCAGGGACGGAAACGAGTCCAATTTCTCAAGGCCAACCCCCGGCACGATCATGAAGCCTCCCCCGAATGAGGCCCCCGCGGTCCAGGAGCCGAGCAGGCTCAGATCTACGTCGGCGGAACCCAATTTCGTGGAAAAAATGGTCGTCGGGGCTTCGGCGGGCGGCACCACGATGCCGTCGGCAAATGCACCCGACCCCCCCGACAGGGCGACCAGGCAGAGCAGGAGAAAAGGAAGGGGGCCGGCATGGTGTCGCGCCATGTCCCGGCTATTATTCACCGGACGCGCCGTTATGTAAATGATTGCCCGGACCGAAAATGAGAAAAGTGGATACACGCGGCGAAGTACTTGCGCGATTCGTTTCACGACTTTTTGACACTCCAGCCCTCCGCACGGCCCTGGCGCTTCAAAAAGAAGAGCAGGGTCTGCAGTTCCTGCGCGCCAATGGGCCTCGATTGCAGCCGGTGTACGTCTCCCTGGGCATGGACGTAAGCAGGGATTGGCGGGAAGCAGCTTCCGAAATTGCTCGTGCCATCAGGGGGGAATCCGATCGCCTTCTGGCTGCCGAGCTCTCCGCGATGTCAAACACGCGCCTTTCCCTCTCTTTCTTTCCCGCTCTTGCCGGCGGCCGGCAGCCTCCCCAGCGCGCCCGCCAGGAGCTCCTTGCGCTTTTCACCAGGCTTGCGGCCCGGCCGATCAGCCGCGCGGCCCTGGCCGGCTCTCTTGCCGCCGCGCAGTCCGCGCTCACTGACAAGTATATCCCGCAGGCCGTGGAGCGCAGAAAATACACGGCGGTGGAAGTGAGCAGGGTGCAGCGCCTCAGCCTCCCGCCGGCCGACCTGGCGGACCTGGTGCGCTTCGCGCTGATGCTGCGGCCCGCGGCGTACATGAGCCTCGCCAGCGGCGACACCCCGGAAAAAGATGCCGGTTTTACGCCCCTTCAATGGCCGTACGTGCAGAAGGTGCTCACGGGCGTCTGCGCAGCCCTTCCCTCGTTTCCCCCGCCCCTGGTCGCCATGGGGCTCCGCAGCGTCCTGGCGTTCCCCGCCACGGCAAACGTGGAGGCGGTGGCCCGGCTGGCCGCAATCCTCGCCCTCCGCGGGAGGGCGCTCGTGCCCGCCCTTGTCGTGGACCGGGGCGCGGATTCCCCCGACAAAAGCTGGTTCAACGTGAACCGCAGAAACGCGCGCTGGCACGGCCTTGACCCGCTGATGCTCGACGAGCTTTACACAATCGCCGCAGAGAACGGCTGGTAGGAGTCCCCGATGCGAAAAATCGGCACCTTTCTCGAATCCGTGGTCGTGGTCGCCATCGTGCTTGTGCTTATCCACACGTTCCTCGACGACTACGCCATAGTTGCCGGGTGGACGGTGAATGTGCGCCGCTGGATCATCGTGGCGGGGCTGTGCTTCGATATCTTCTTCACGATTGAGTTCTTTACCAGGCTGTACCTCGCCCTGGTCAACCGGGAGGGGGCCGAGTACTTCTTCCGCCAGCGCGGCTGGATCGATTTCATGGCCTCCATTCCCCTCCTCCTCTTCAACTCCCTGCCCAACACCCTGGCCCTCCTTGCCGGCGCGGGCCTGCTGACGGGGCTGGGGAGCTTCCTGAACGTGCTGAAAGTGATCAAGGCGGTGCGGATTGCCAGGATCCTCCGCCTCATGCGGGTCATCAAGCTCTTCCGCCGCATCCGCTACGTGCGCTCGCCCATGGCGCAGCGCCACATCGCCCTCATCACCACCATCAGCGTCAGCATCCTGGTGTTCTGGATGCTCGCCTCCTCTGCCCTGGGCAGCTTCGGCCTCTTTCCCGGGCTGGAGACGCCTTTTCGGCAAGGCCAGGAGGAACGCGTAAGGTTCATCGCGGGGCCCCGAGCGGCGGGCACCACCCTTGCCCAGAGGGCATTGCTTGCGGCATCCCTGGACAGTACGATCCTCCTGGTGCGGGCAGAGGGCAGCGCGGCGGCATGGTCGCGCTACGACGCGCCCTACTATCGGAACAACTTCCTGCCCGGTGACTATGGGTACATTGCGGCTGAGGGCATCGAGGTATTCCTCGACGAGCGGCCGCTTGCGCGCGCCGCCGCACGCGAAGGCATGGTCTTTTTCATGGCAGTGATCCTCACGGTCCTCGGCTTCCTGTTCCTGTACGCGCCGCGCTTCGCCCTGGGCATCACCGACCCCATCCACGTCATGCGGCGCGGCATGGAGGAAAGCGGCTACAACCTGGAGGTGAAGATCCCCCCCGCGCGGGCGGAGGACGACGTTTTCAAGCTTGCCGCATTGTATAATGGCGTGTTCCTCCCCCTGAAGGACAGGGAGGGGGGAGGCGGCGACGCCGCGCAAACTTCCTTGAACGTGGAGCTTCTGAAGGATCTCGCGGAGAAGGTGTGAAGGCTGATACATGGTTGTCTCGATGATTCAATTCCGCCTGGCCCTTCCCCCGCTGGAGTCCATCAAGGACAAGCGGCGGATCGTTTCTTCCCTGAAGGAGAAACTGGCGAACAAGTTCCACCTATCCGTCGCCGAGGTCGACCTGCAGGACTCCCTTCACATGGCGCAACTCGGCGCGGCGCTGGTTTCCAATTCGAAGAGCTTCGGAGAAGCTGTCATGCGAAAGGTGCTCGCGTATGTGGAGGCAAACAGGGAAGGCGTTCTGGAGGACGCCGAGATCTTCTCCGAGACGTACTGAGCCGGGGCGCGGTACCCCGGCCCGGCTGCGGTAATCCGCTAGCCCAGTTCCTGCCCTTCCTTGCCCATCTCCAGGAGATCCATCAGTGCGGCGACGCATTCGCGGAAATCCCGCAGGCTGTCGCGCAAAGAGTAGTAGTTCAATCCAGAATAGTAGATCTTGGTGAAAACCGAGAAATTGATCTCAGAGGCAGTCTGCTGAAGGCTCACGTAGCAGCCGAACTCGTAGCAGGTCTTGAGCATCTCCTCCATCTTTCCCTTCATCAGCTGGGAAAAGGAGGGCGGGAAGGTCAGGGCATATGCCAGCTCCAGGAACCTGCTTCCCCTTTCGATGAGAACGCCGGCCTGGAACGCGTCATCGTCCTCGAACGTCGCCGAGTACGCGTTATGTGACCGCTCGTCCTCCGTCACGCGGAAGCTGAGCTCGGAAAAGAGCACCGTTACACGGCGTATCCTTTCCTCCATGAGCTGCGATTTCATCCCCTCTCCTCCATCCTACCTCCCCTCTGCAAGACGCCGCGCAAGCTCGGGGGGAAGTCCCGCCGTGAGGATCTTCCGCTGCGTAACTGCGAAGTCGTATGCGACCCGAAGGTTCCTGTAGATACGTCTCTGAGTGTCTAATATACCAAAAGATGCCCGTGGTATTCCATCCCTCGGCTGGCCCACGGAACCGGGGTTGATGAGCCATTTGTCACCGTCGCGCAGCTCGACTTCCCCGTCACCGCTTATGAGCTCCGCCTCCCCCTGCCCCCCCCGTTTCACAAGGGCCATGGGATAGTGGGTGTGCCCGCAGAAGCAGAAATCCATCCCGGGATGAGATTCTTCCATAGTTCTGAAGCTTTCCGCGATGGTGCCGTCGTCGAAAAGATACTCATCTTCGTCATACGGCGTGCCATGGCAAAGCAGGATGCCCTCCCCAGCCTCCAGCGGCCCCGGGGGCAGGTTCTTCACGGCGCCCAGGCTGGCGCGGCTCATGTTTTTCCTGGTCCACAGGGCCGCATCACGCGCAACACGGTTGAACCAGGTGAGGTCCATGAGACCCGCAACGGCCTTGTCATGGTTGCCCCTGACAACCAGCGTGGCGCGGGCAAGCACCGCCTCCAGGCATGCCTCGGGATCGGCATTGTACCCGACGATGTCGCCAAGGCAGTACAGCGCGTCCACGGGCATGGAGTCGATGATGGAAAAGACGGCCTCGAGAGCTTCCCAGTTGGAGTGGATGTCACTTATCAAGGCACAGAGCATGTCGCGCCGCTTCCGACAGTGTACGTCATGAATGGTCCTCCGGCAACGGGAGATCGGAACCCTGCTCAGCAGGGGGGAGGTAGTCCGTGTTGATCCGCCAGGCGGCGCCGTACACGTTGGAAACGGCATGGCGGTTCACGTGGGAGGCCTGGCGGAGGATTTCCTTCATGAGGGAGCGGCGATTCTTCTCCGCGTTGGGGCAGCGGTTGGGCGCGGCAGGCAGCCCGAGCCTGGCCGCAATGCGGCTTACCTCGTTTTCTCTTACCTCGCACAGCGGCCGGATGATGGACATCTTTCCTCCGAAGAATTGCTGGACCGGCATCATGGTCGAAATCTCGCCATGAAAGAACATGTTCATGAGGGTCGTGCGCGCGATGTCGTCCATGTGGTGGCCCAGGGCGATTTTCCCAGCCCCAATGCGCTCCGCCTCGTCGAAAAGGATGCGCTTCCTGTTGCGCGAGCAGGTGTAGCAGCTGAACTTCTTTCGAAACGACGGCGGGGCGATCTGGGCTGGGATCCTGCGGAACGGGACGCCGATGGAGTCGTAGAACTCGTCGATGGCCCGCTTCTCATCCTCTGTCATCGGGTATTCCCGCCACTCCACGTGCACGGCGGAAAGCCGGTAATCGACCGGGACCCATTTCTTCCGCTCGGCGAGCGCCAGGCTGAGGGCAAGGGAATCCTTGCCCCCTGAGACGCCGATAAGCACGTGATCGCCGCTGCCGATCATTGCGAACCTGTTGATGCCCCGTCCCACGTGGCGCGCGAAGCGCTCCAGGGCGCGCGCGTTCTCCGGCGTCATCTCATTCATGCCGATATGCGGGCCGAAAGATCGATACGCTCGATCGCCGACAGGAGCTCGGGGTCCCGGCGGACATTCACCGAGATGGTGCGAAGGGTGCGCGGGAAATCCTCCCGGCCCATGCCGTCGAAGACAGAACCGGTCGCCGCCGCATCCCCCGCGGCAGGCCCGGCTTCTTCAGGGCGGCCGGGATCGATCACGGGGATGCTGAGCTCGAAGGAGAGACGCTCGGGAACGTCCACGACGATGGATTCGGGGCTGACGGTCGTCCCCATGACCCTCCCCGCCTCCTTTGCGATGCGCTCTTCCAGCAGCAGCCGGGCATCGATGCTTTCCAGCCGCCGGTGGGCCGGCTCATCGTCCCGGAAGGCCACGCGGTAGACCTGCTTGTGCAGCAGCCTCTTGCGCGTATCCTCGATGAGGCGCGCGCCGGGGAACCTCTGGTTGGTGAACCTGAGAAAGAACTCCTCGTCGTCCAGGCCGTAGAGGTCCTCGGCGCGGATGGCCCCCGCACCGAGGGACAGGGCAATCGCCTTCTTGATCATCGCCGTTGCAATCCTGACGGTCTTATGCCAGTAGACGGTCTTGTACATCAGGAACTTCGAAAAGAGGATGTTCTCCAGTGCGGTGATTCCTTTGCGGCTGATTGCCACCCCGTTGCCGGGGTGGGGATAGACCTCCTCGAGAATGAAATCGACATCCTGGATCCCGTAAGGGACACCGCAGAAGAAAGCGTCGCGATTCAGGTAGTCGAGCTTGTCGGGGTCGAGCACGCCTGAGAGCAGCTTGGCGTAGAACCCGACGTTCTCCTTTCCCGTATAGGGGGAATGGCGATCGATGATCGCGGCAACCGCCTGGGGCTCAGCGTGCAGGCTGCCCGTGATGGCGGGGGCGAAATCCTCCAGGGTCTGGCGGGCTGCCAGGGATTCGTGAGCCGTCGGCGCCAGGTCCTTCAGGGAGTGCGCGAAGGGATAATGGCCGATGTCGTGCAGGAGCGCCGCGCAGAGGAACGCCTTGACGCCCTCCAGGGAGATCGGCACGGCGCTGTTTCTCCGCACGAGGGTGATGATCATCCTGCGCGCCAGGTGAAAGACTCCGAGGCTGTGGCTGCGCCGCGTGTGGGTGGCACCCGGGTAGACGAGGTAGGCAGGGCCCAGCTGCCTGATGCGGTCCAGCTTCTGGAACTGCTCGTGATCCACCACCCGCAAAAGCTCCCGCGAGAGGTATATGTGCTTCCACACGGGGTCACGGACAGGCTCGGTGTAGTCGTTTTCCAGGTGCTCGAGTATGTCGTGCTTGTCGCCCATGGTCTTCGCACTACAGTACGCCGGGCACCACACGATGTAAAGCATTCCCTTGGGCGGGAGGTGAAAGCGGCGGCCGAGAAGCCGGCACAAGGCTGCCAGGAGAGCCACGGTTGGAGGTTTGACGATTCACGAACGCAATGGTACAAAAAGCTGTGCGCAGGAATGCACCGTTGATCATGATCCTGCTGCTCGCCCTTTTGTTTTCTTCCTGCCAGAAAGCACCGCGGAAGCCTGCCGCTGCACCGCCGAAGACGGATACCGCGGCCCCGGCGGCGGTCGCCCATCCGGCAGCCACGGCGGCACAGCCCGTGGCTTCCCCGGCGCCACAGCCTGCCCAGCCGCAGGCAGGAAGCAAGCCCATCACCCTTTCCCCGGACATCCCCGTGCAGGGGCAGACACCGCCGCCCCGCACGCTGCCCAGCACTGCACTCCTCATGGCGCTGGACAGGGACAGGAACACGATGCCTGAGGACTTCAAGATCGGGCCTCTCGCGGACGAGCACGGCGGCAGCGCCGATGAGCAGGCGGCGGTCGGCACCGCTGAAAAGTTCCTCTCACGGCTGGTCAAAGGCAGCGTCGACAAGAGCCTCATTGCCCCTGAGTCCAAGACAACCCTCTCCGATATGCTCGCCTACGGCCTGCAGCAGGGCAACACGCCAGCCTCTTTCCGCCTGGGCTCCGCGAAGACACGCGATGACGGGGAAATCACGGCCACGGTACGGCTTTTCGGCACGGCCGGCACCTCCGAGGGGGAGATCTAC
>JBEKVA010000099.1:0-11798 GCA_049514475.1 Spirochaetia bacterium | reverse complement strand
TTTGTGTAGAGGTGGCACATGGCGACAAACCTTGCTATCGATGACAGGCTGATACTCGAAGCACAGAGAATCGGTGGACACCGGACGAAGAAATCCGCTGTCACCGAAGCTCTCAAGGAATATATCCAGCGGCGGAAACAGTTGCAGGTTACCGCGCTGTTCGGAAAGATCGACTACTCGCCCGACTACGATTACAAGGTGCGCAGGCAACGACAATGAATGTGCTCGTCGACACATCCGTCTGGTCTCTGGCCTTTCGGAGATTTCGCGTGCATTCATTTGCAGAGACTCAGATGGTGGACGAGCTCACCGAGCTTATCCGGGAAGGCCGGGCACTTCTTATTGGACCAATCCGGCAGGAACTTCTTTCCGGGCTCTCTGATGCCAGGCAGTTCAAGAGTCTGCGTGACAAGCTGCGGGCGTTCAATGACCTGAGCATACATGGGCTGGACTATGAGCGGGCTGCGGAGTTCTCCAACGATTGCCGGCAGGCTGGCGTACAGGGATCACATACGGATTTCCTCATCTGCTCAGTTGCTGCGGGCAACGGCGCCGCGATTCTCACATCGGACAAGGACTTCAGGCGATACGCAAAGCACGTTCCCATCTCCCTTCACGAAGCACGAGGCCGAAACAAGACCGGCAGATAGCAGGACCCACCTCGGCACCAACGGACTATATGCTGCCAGCAAGCGTCGACGATGCCTTTAGGACTTGCGGCTGTTGAAATAGGGCCCCTGCTCCAGGTCTTGGATCAGATTGGGCTGTATTGGGCTCCATCCCAGCCGGCTTCGAGTAAGGCTGCTGGACGCGAGATTGTCCAACGAGACGAACGTCCCCAGCGCCTCGAAATGGCTCTGAGCCGCCTCTCGGGAAATCGAGACGACCGGCAGACCCAACCGCTTGCCGATGAGGCCGGCAATATCGCGAAACGGCACGCCCTCGTCGTCGACCGCATGAAACCTCCAACCCGCCGCCCCCTTTTCCAGGGCCAGCTTGAAGACCGACACGGCATCCCGGCGGTGCACCGCCGGCCAGCGGTTCGAGCCGTCGTCCACATAGGCCGAAACGCCCCTTTTGCGCGCGATGTCGATCAGTCTGACGACAAAGCCGTGATGATCGCCATCACCGTGAACCAACGGAGGAAGGCGCACCACGGAAGAACGGACGCCCCGATCGGCCATCGACAACGTGAACTGCTCCGAGGCGCCCCGGGGGGTCCCGGGAGCCGGAGCTTCGTCCTCCGTCGCCAGGGGCCTCTGAGCCACCATCAGCGTCCCAGACGCTATGACCAAGGGCCGAGCCGATCCCACCAGCGCAGTACCCAGCGCCTCTACGGCGCGCCGATCCGTTTCTACCGATCCCAGGAAGTCCGAGAAGTTGTGGATGAACGCGGTGTGAATCACACCGTCCGAGGCTTCCGCTCCCTGCTTCAAGCTCTCCAGATCATCGAGAGCGCCGCGATGCACGTCGGCCCCGACGGCCTTGAGAGACGCAGCGGCCGCATCCGAGCGGGCAAGGCCAAGAACCCGGTGCCCCGCCCCCAGCAGTTCGCTCACAATGATAGAGCCGATGAACCCTGTCGCTCCTGTGACAAAAACACGCATGAGAATCCTCCTCATCTTCAATTAGCTGAGAGTGCTAAGTTATTGGTTCTTCTTGTCCACGAAAAGTAGTGACTTTATACTGGTATAAGGACTAAGAGGCTGAGCATGGCCCGGCGGAATACGACGAGGCGGCGGCCGACGGGCTGGCTCGCAACCTGATCTATGTGGCCATGACTCGCGCGATGGACAACCTGAATGTGTTCGTGATGGAGGAGACGAGGGAGAAGGCGGTGGCAGAACTTGTCGCTGCCATTCAGAACTCTGTTGTGGCCTAGCCGAGAATCCTACTTGCCGGCTGTTTTCGCTTTCGGCTTAAGGCTTGCAAGGAAAGAAGCGTTGTTGTGCAGCTGGTCCAACAGCTTCAATTTCTCGGAAACAGATAATGATGCGTACTTGCTTCTCTGCAATGCCTTTCGCTTCAAAGCTGATTTGAGGCTCAAGGTCACGCGGCTTTTCGCCATTTCAGCCTATCCCCTTCCTTTCAAGACGGTGGCGCAGTACAACTTGATTCCTATCGATAGACTTCGCGGCGATGCCGAACGGTGTAAATGTCGATTACTTTTTGCTTGTCTTCTATCGAATATATGACTCGATACTCGCCAACGCGAATTCTCCAAAGATTTGTTGAGCCCTGGAGCTTCCGGCACCCCTCAGGTCGTGGATTGCTTGATAGCCGTTCAATCCGATAAAGAATCCTCGAGCAAGCAGGCTCATCGATTCGTTCGAGCTCCTTGCGTGCAGAACGCACGAACGAAACGCTGTATTCAGCCATGAGGTCTGGTTTTTTTCCGGGTTTCCAGACGCCTTCTCACTGATTCAAGTGATTCACGTGGCTCGTTCTTCCGCGATTTGACTGTCAAAGTATCATAGAGATCTTCCCAAAGCTCAGGGTTCTTCTTTAGGTCGATGAATACAGCAGTCTTCGCGCCATCTTCGTCAACCAGAAAATGTACGCCTTTCATCCCCACCTCCACACCTAAATAGCAGCAATCTCTTTCATCGGGAAAGAAGCTCGTCCCGAGCAACTGTCGGCGAGAGTGTTCTGGCGGGTGGCCGAACCAAAGAGGAAAAGCCGCTCAACGCCAAGATCTCGGCACAACGCTGCGATTGCTGTCTTTTGATCGACGACTTCCCGTACCATATCAGAATTATACATGAGAATGCGGCTCGTCGGAACAAGGGTACCAAGTCCCACCATTCCTGCCTAGTTGCGGCGATGAACGGGCTGGAGGCGGGGTCAGGCTAAATACATCTTATTAAAGAAAGGGGCTCTTTCCTTTAATAAGGAAATCTGCTATGTATGAAATGTTGAATAAGGAAATCTATCAATGAAAAGAGGGAGTACTGGCAAATACGAAGTAACCACGGCAGGCAGCGAGCAGGTTCGCGCGTTTATTCCTCATCCGTTGCCGCCTGCTCCGTCCGTGGATCTCACAAATGCCCGCCAACGGCTGCTGGAGAAGGCGACACTTGCCCTTGGTCGGCTGGACAGCATCACACTCTTGTTGCCGGACCCGAACATCTTTCTCTATACATATGTCCGTCGTGAGGCGGTGCTGTCATCACAGATCGAGGGGACACAATCCTCTCTTGCCGACCTGCTGCTCTTTGAGTGAAACTTAACAACCCACCGCCTGCGGCGGTGGTCATGTCCTGATGGGCTTTGCCCTCAGACCGATAGCGAAGTACGATGCAGAAATGACGAAATGGAAAAAGCAGTCGCACGTGGTCTACCAGTGCAGCTATCACATAGTGTGGACTCCCAAGTATCGATTTCGAATACTGCAAGGAGCTTTAGCGAAATACGTCGAAGAACGTATAAGGGCTATCTGCGAGTGGAAGGATTGCGGGATAGAGGAATTGGCGGTAATGGCAGACCACGTGCATCTGGTGGTCAACGTTCCTCCGAGGGTCTCGATATCAGATCTGATGGGGATTCTCAAGGGCAAGACAGCAATCGGAATATTCAAACACTTCCCGAACCTGAGGCGGAAGCCATACTGGGGAAACCATTTCTGGAGCCGCGGCTATTGCGTGACGACGATCGGGTTGGACGAAGAGAAGATACGGCGCTACGTGCGATATCAGGAAGAAGCCGAGCGGCTCGAAGAGAAGGAGCGCGAAGAAGCAGGCCTCTTTTAGAGGCCGGGCCAAAGCCACCGCCTCCGGCGGTGGATCTTTACTTGGAAGATGCGCCAGGCGTCCCTTTTGATGACGTGGTGGAGGTCTCTGGTTACGTTGCAGCAATGGAACATGGTATTGCGCGACTGCACGAGGGATTCCCGCTTTCTTGCCGGCTGATAAGAGAAATGCACCAGGTCCTCCTCTCGCATGGGAGGGGCAGCGAGCAATCTCCCGGAGAGTTCCGCCGTTCTCAGAACTGGATCGGCGGCGCGCGCCCGGGAGTTGCGCACTTCGTCCCGCCACCGCCGTCACACGTCGAGGAATGCATGTCCGCGCTTGAGCAGTTCATGCATGACGAACACTCACCGTACTCAACGCTGGTCAAAGCCGCACTCACGCACGTCCAATTCGAGACAATTCACCCCTTTCTTGACGGGAATGGCCGGGTTGGGAGACTGCTGATTGCATTCCTCTTGCACCATGGAGGGGTACTGTCCAAACCGCTCCTCTATCTCAGCCTCTATTTCAAACAAAATCGATCAGACTACTATCGTCTGCTCGATCTCGTACGCACTGAAGGGGACTGGGAAGCCTGGCTGGACTTCTTCCTGAACGGGGTGGAGACCACGGCCTCCAATGCGGTCAGGACCGCCCAACGGTTGGCAGCATTGTTCAAGGACGACACTACTCGCGTGCAATCTCTGGGTCGTACGGCCTCAAGCGCATTGCGGGTCTTTGGCGCGATGTGCGAGAGGCCAATAACGACATTAAACGATCTCTGCCGACGCACACAGCTTTCCTTTCCAACGGCTACCAAAGGCATCAACAGACTGATGAGCCTCGCGGTCATCAAGGAAGTCACCGGAGGAAGGCGGAATCGCGTCTTTGCCTACGAACGCTATCTTGCGATCCTCAATGAAGGCACGGAGCCAATATGAAAAAAGTAGGCGTTGACAGTATGATGCCCACAGGAAAACATGACGAATAAAAACATCGACGTCTTTCGTGTCCATGACCGTATCATGGATGACTACAAATCCTTCATATCAAGTTTTCTGAACATCCGCGACAGGGCCATCCGCGACAAAGTGGAGTCCGAAATTGAGGCGGGCAGATTCTGGCCCGCTCCGTTGATACAGTTCAATCCCGGATACGCATCGGGGGGAACCGCCGAACAGTTGTGTGATTCAGGGGTGCTGCACCCTGAGATCCGGCGCATCTTTCATGGTTATCATCTGTACCGTCACCAGACCGAGGCGATCAAACTGGGGAGAGACGGAAAGAGTTTTGTGGTCACCTCAGGAACGGGCTCGGGCAAGTCGCTCACCTATATTGCCACCATCTACGACCACATTCTGAGGCACCGGGAAGCGGCCAAAGGGCTCACCGCGCTCATCGTGTATCCCATGAACGCGCTTATCAACTCACAATACGAAGAGTTCGGAAAGTATCAGAAAGGATATCGAGAGCGGGCGGGCAGGGACCTGCCGATATCATGTCGCCGCTATACAGGACAGGAGGACCAGGAAGAACGCAAAGCGACTCTTGATTCCCTACCAGATATCCTGCTCACCAACTATATGATGCTCGAGTTGATACTGACTCGTTTCGGCGAATCGAAGCTGCGCTCGGCAATCCGCGAAAATCTGCGGTTTCTCGTCTTCGACGAACTGCATACCTACAGGGGAAGGCAGGGCGCGGACGTGTCTCTGCTGATACGCCGAATCAGAAACATGGCCAAAACCCCACTTGTTTGCATTGGGACTTCTGCAACAATGACTTCGGGCGGCACAGAACAAGAACGCAAGAGAAAAGTGGCGGATGTCGCATCGCGGATTTTCGGCGTAAAGATGGGAGCGGAACAGATTGTGGCTGAAACGCTCGTTCCATCCTTGGCTGAATCCGGTACCCTCTCGGCGTCCGAGATCGCGACTGCCCTCAAAGTTCCCGGCGCACTGGATGGGACAGAGTCAGAGCTCATGGCCAATCCGCTTGCGCATTGGCTGGAATCCGAGATCGCTCTGGACAAGACGGGACCGACACTGACTCGCGGCACTCCCAGATCGCTCGGCGATATCGCTCAACGCCTTGCGGAGACAAGCGGAGCGGGACTGCCGCTCTGCGTGCAGCGCATACGCGAGCTTCTCCTCTGGATTGCGCGCACGAACACGCGAATCGAGGAAGAATCGAGCTCCGGGGCGACACATCGCGAGGCGTTCCTCCCCTTCAAGCTCCACCAGTTCATTTCCCAGACCGATACCGTTTTCCTGACTCTTGGCGCGTCGGGCGAGCGCGATATTTCGCTTGACCCAAAACTGCATCAGGTCGTGGACGGCAAGCGGATTCCCTTTTTCCCGGCTTTGTTCAGCAGGCTTTCAGGCGCAGAATACTTGTGCGTGCGGTTGGACAGCGACTCAGGGAAAATTCTGTCGCGGGAGTTTGATGAGATCGTTGACCCCGGCGAGGAAGATGGGGAAGCACTTGCCTTCGGCTACCTTTTGCCGGATCCGGGTGCATGGAACCCAAGTGAAGATCTGGAAAAACTTCCCGATACCTGGTTCAAAAAGGACAGCCACGGCGCCATCAGATATGGAGAGGACGGGCTTCCTTTGATAGAGAAGCGCCACGCGGACCGAATGCCAGAGCCCATCTGGTACGACCGCGGAGGCAATTGGTCGAATCAGAAGTCCTCGGGCCTCCCCTTCTCCGGCTGGTACATGCCGGCCCCGCTCGCCTTCGATCCCACCAGCGGAGCCCTGTATGACGGGAGGCTCAGGGAATCCACGAAGCTTGCGCGTTTGGGAAGCGAAGGCCGCACCTCCTCGACAACGATGGTTTCACTCGCCGTGCTCCGCGAGCTTTTCGCGGCTGGACTCTCACGGGAGGCCGCCAAGCTCCTCTCCTTTACAGACAACCGGCAGGACGCTGCGTTGCAATCAGGTCATTTCAACGATTTCCTGCGCGTTGTACAGACGCGCTCGGCCGTGCTGCAGGCCCTTCGCGCAAAAGGCTCTCTGGACTACTCCACGTTGAGTCAGGGGATGTTCGACGCCCTGGGCATCGCCCAGGAGGACTATGCGCGCGCTCCCGCGGAGTTCCCTTCTGCTGCGCGGGAGAACGAGGACATACTCAAGAAATACCTATTTTACCGAGCCCTCGCCGATCTGCGTCGAGGATGGAGAGTGACGGTACCAAACCTCGAAGCATGCGCGCTTCTGAAGGTCGGGTTTCGTCACCTTGAGGAAAACTGCGCGCCCACCGAGAAGTGGAAAGCTGTTCCATGGATCGGGGAATGTCCGACACCAAGACGCCTGGAGATCGTCGTGCAGGTGCTCGACTACATTCGAAAGTCCTACGCCATTGCCAGCGAGCCGTACCTCTCCCCGCACGCTATTGAAAAGGCGCAGAACGAGATCCGCCAGAGGCTGAAGCCTCCCTGGACGCTGGACGATGAAGAGGAAATTCAGGGCCCCTGTCATGTGGCGGTTGAAGTCGTGGCGCAGAAGGCCAGGCTAAGCGTTGTGAGCGTCGGTTTCATGAGTGCCCTTGGCCGATATCTCCGGGAAGAGGGGAAGGCCGATGGCGTCACATTCGGTCGCGACGCATTCGTAGAGATGATGAATGCCCTTCTCCAGTGTATGAGCAAGGCGGGGTGGCTGGCATCGCAGGAGGTGAAAAGCGCGGGGGATGGTGAAATCAACCTCTACCGTTTGACCCTGGAATCCATCACATGGTCTGAAGGAGACGGGGAAACCCTTTCTGTCGATCCCGTCCGTACCCGCGCCTTCCGACAAGGCGGGTTTACCCTGAAGCCCAACCGGTACTTCCAGTCCATCTATCGCGCGGATTTCAATTCGCTCAAGCGCCTGGTGGCTCACGAGCACACAGGGCAGGTGGGGAACGCAGACAGAAAACGCCTGGAAGAAGAGTTCCGAAAAGGCGAGAAAAGCGTGCTCTTCTGCTCGCCCACCATGGAGTTGGGTATCGACATCCGCGATCTCGCGGTGGTCCACATGAGAAACGTGCCTCCCAGTCCGTCCAACTACGCCCAGCGCAGCGGCCGCGCCGGCCGAAGCGGGCAGGCGGCGCTGGTGTTCACTACATGCTCGACGTATTCCCCGCACGACCGACATTTCTTCGACAACCCCCTGGCAATGGTGACGGGGAGCGTCACCGAGCCGAAGATCGACCTTTCCAACCGCGAGCTTCTCCTCGCGCACCTCGACGCGCTCTTTCTTTCCGAGAAGAGCATCCCGCAGCTTCGCGACTCACTTGTCAACCTCGTTGACAGAGACGATCCAGCCCTGTCTCTCTTGCCCGCGGTTCGCGAGGAACTGAAACTGGCCGAGCACGAGAAGGCGAGGATCGCGGAGCGATTCGAGGCGGTCTTGAGCGACCTGTCCCTCGAGCTTGCCGGCAAGCCTGGCAGCTTTCCCCAGGGGTGGATCGAGGAAGCCGTTGCCCGGATCCCTGAAGCCTTCGATCGCGCCCTTGATCGATGGCGTGAGATGTACCGCCGGGTAAACCGTGAGATCGCGGAGACCAGCACCATCATCGAGAGCGGGACATTCACCGCGCATTCCGAGCAGATGCGCCAGACCCGTGCGGCACAGGCACGGGCGCTCCGCGAAAGGGACCTTCTGCTGAACCAGGCTGCCGGGCAGGAGCTCTCCGAGTTTTACCCCTTCCGATACCTTGCCTCTGAGGGATTCCTGCCGGGGTATAACTTCGCGCGGCTTCCCGTGCGGACCTGGATCGGATCCGGAGCATTCGGCGAAGTGGGGGAGTTCGTGTCGCGGCCCCGGGCCCTCGCAATCTACGAGTTTGGACCGCAGAACATCATCTATCACAAGGGTGAGAAGTACGGCATCGATCAGATGACGGTGTCGGACATCGAGGGCAGGACTCGCATCGCGCGGCTCGCCCCAGACAGTGGCTATCTCCTGAGAGAGGCCGAGGCCGCGCTTTCCACATCACCATTCAACGGCGCACCCCTGGAGGGAGACAACCAGCCGGTGATCGTGGGTCCGTATCTGGACCTTGCGGACATGCGCACCAGAAAGAGGGAGCGCATCTCCTGCGAGGAGGAGACGCGCACGAACTACGGCTACGACGTCAGGACCTACTTCGGGGTGGATGGTGGGCTGGGGCACATGCGGGTCGGCAGGGTGCATGCATCGGGATCACCGCTTCTGTGCTTCCGCTACATTCCCACCTGCCGCATCTTCCTGCATAACGCGCGCTGGAAGATTTCGCGGGAGCAGGGGTTCTATATCGGCACGATCTCTGGGCGTTGGCGCAAGTCGCCCGATCCGAAAGCCAAGCCGGAGGAAAAAAACAAGGACCCCGTCGCGCTGGTTCAGCTCATGACCGACTTCACGGCCGATGCTCTCTCTCTGGAGCCCGATCCAACACTCGGCCTGGAAGAGGCGGGCGTGGTAACACTCCAGTATGCAATCAAGAGGGCCATAGAGAGAATCTACGTCGCGGAAAGCCGGGAGATCGCCACGGAGGTCATCGGCAAGGGCTCCCACATACTCATCTATGAAGCTTCCGAGGGCTCTCTGGGAATCCTTCGACGGATTATCGAGGATGCGGCTGCGTTCCCTGCCATAATTGCCGCCGCGCGCGAGATCTGCCGGTTCGATGAGAAGGAGTATCAAGAAGCTGCTTCCTACGACGATCTTCTGGACTATTACAACCAGATAGATCATCGGATCATCGACAGGTTCACCATCCAGGAGGCGTTGGAAAAACTCAGCGCAGGGTCGGTGGAAATTCAAGCGAATCCCGAAGCCGGTGATTACCAAGCGCATTACCGCGCTCTTCGCGATCAGACCGATCCCAATTCCGAGCTTGAGCGGAAGTTCCTCGATTACCTGCATGCCAGGGGTTTGCGCTTGCCTGACGAGGCGCAACCACGGGTCCAGGGTATTTATTGCATGCCAGATTTCTTCTACCAACCCGATATGTATGTATTCTGTGACGGTTCCGTCCACGACGAGCCTGAGCAGCGCGAGCACGACAAACAGCAGCGCGATGCTCTTCGCAATGCCGGCCTTCAGCACCTCGTGCTTCGCTACACGGAGGACATCGCTGCCTTTGTCGACCGCCGTCCCGACGTTTTCCCGAGGGTGCGCTGATGGGTTTTGCCGCGGGGTCTCTCGTGCACGTCAGGGGCAAGGACTGGGTCGTGTTGCCATCCAAGGATCCGGACCTCCTGATGATAAAGCCGTTGCACGGCGTGGAGGAGGAGGCTACGGGGATCTATCTTCCCCTCGGTCTTGACTCCGACATACGTTCGACGATCTTCCCGCCGCCACGCGCGGACGAGATTGGCGACCTTTCCTCTGCCCGGCTGCTCTACAATGCGCTGCGTCTTTCCTTCAGGACAGGGGCAGGTCCCTTCCGATCCCTGGGAAGGCTGTCCTTCCGTCCCCGTGGCTATCAGCTTGTGCCCCTCATCATGGCGTTGCGGCAGGCGGAGGACCCCCTACGGCTCATGATCGCCGACGACGTTGGGGTGGGAAAAACCATCGAGGCGCTCCTCATAGTGCGGGAGCTCCTGGACAGGCGCGACATCGAACGCTTCGCCGTGGTCTGTCCTCCACACCTCTGCGAGCAATGGCGCTACGAGCTTTCCTCCAAGTTCGGCATCGAGGCGGTGATCGTGCGATCGAGCACCCAGGCCAGATTGGACCGGGGAGTGCGGGGGGACGCGAGCGTATTCAGCTTCTATCCCTACCAGGTGGTCTCCATCGACTATATCAAGTCCGAGCGCCACAGGCGTCAGTTAGTCAACGAATGTCCCGAGCTGGTGATTGTAGATGAGGCCCATACCTGCGCCCGGCCCACGGGAGCATCTGAGACGCAGCAGCAGCGCTACAGGCTCGTGCGGGAGATCGCCGACCGTCCTGGCCAGGGCCTCATGCTTCTCACCGCCACGCCGCATAGCGGCAAGACCGACGAGTTCAGGTCCCTCTTGGGGCTCCTCGATCAGCGCTACGAGGGCTGGGACATCTTGAGCGCGGGCGAGCAGGAGCGCCGAGAGCTTGCCGAGCGCTACGTTCAACGCAGGAGAAAGGACGTGGAGCTATGGCAGGGCCTTCATTCCTCCGAGCGCACCCCGTTTCCCAAGCGCGATCCGCAGGAGATTCCCTATTCCCTGACGCCCGACTACCGGAGATTCTACGAACGACTTCGTGCCTTTGCCCGCGCGCTGATTGCCGATGCGTCGGGGCACGAGGGTGTGCATCGCATGCGTTATTGGTCAGCCCTTACCCTGTTGCGTGGAGCCATGTCATCGCCTGCCTCGGGGTTGGAAATGATCCGGACCAGGACCGAGGAGAACGCCGCAGAGAGTGGAGACGAGGACAATCCGTTGTACGATCGGGAGGAGCAAGGCATAGGAGATGCCGCAGCGGGACCAGTGCTGGTAAAGGCTCGTTGGAGCGCTTCACAGCGCGCCGAGTTGAACGCATTGGCCGGGGATCTTTCCGGCTTGGCCAGCTTGGAGAAAGATGCAAAGGCGGAGAAAGCCCTCGAGATCGTGTCCTCCTGGGTTTCCGAGGGGTTGCGGCCGGTCGTCTTCTGCAAGTTCATAGCAACGGCAAACTACCTCGGAACGCTCTTGAAGCCTGCCCTGGAGCGTGAGTTCCCTGGCATCACGGTGGAGGTGGTGACAAGTGAGGACCCCGACGAGGTGCGTAAGGCGCGGGTGGAGGACATGGCCGATTCCGAGCGCAGGGTCCTGATTGCAACTGACTGCCTTTCAGAAGGGATCAACCTTCAGGATTCATTTTCCGCGGTCCTCCACTACGACCTTCCTTGGAACCCCAACCGACTGGAACAGCGGGAAGGCAGGGTCGACAGGTATGGGCAGACCGCGCTTGTCGTCAAGGCATGCCTTTTGTATGGCGCAGACAATCCCATCGATGGTGTCGTGCTGAAGGTGTTGTTGAGAAAAGTCCGGGAGATCAAGAGCTCCATCGGAATATCCATTCCGTTCCCCGAGGATTCGCTCACCCTCATGGACGCGGTGATGCAGGCGGTCCTGCTTTCCGACCC
>JBEKVA010000098.1:0-11903 GCA_049514475.1 Spirochaetia bacterium | reverse complement strand
TTTTACTCTTTGACCGCCTCATTCAAACAGACGTCTCGAACTTTCAGGCAGCGCTTGTCTCGGATATGAAAACCGAGGGTACCACGGCAATGAATTGGGTGTTGAGTCAGAAACTGGGAAAGTTCAACGTCGTCCTCATTCGTGGTCAGTTGGGTTCCGCTGCTGAACTGGGTCGCAGCGCCGCAGTGCTCAAAGCCCGCGACGCCGGTAAGATCACCATTGTGGCCGATGGAACGGGTGGAGACAGTTGGAGCCTTGAGGAAGCCCGCAAAGTGGTTGAAGCCGCGATTGCCGCGAGCAAGGATTTCAACGTCATCTACGCGGAGAACGACGGTATGGCGCAAGGCGCTGTTCAGGCGCTCGACGCGGCTGGTATCTCCCACGGCAAGAACGGCAAGGTCAAAGTCCTTGGTTTTGACTTCAACCGTTTTGCGCTTCGCAACGTTCAGGCCGGCTATTGGGACTGCGACGCCCAGTGCAGTCCACGTCAGGCGGCCGAGATTTCCAGTTGGATCAAAGCCGGCGCATCTGGTTCGAAACTCCCCAGCGGAATCATCTATCAGAAAGAAATCAGCGCTGATACTGCCACGATAACCGACGACATCATCGCCAACAAGGGGATCAATGCAGATTCTGGTAAGGGTACGGTGACAAAGTAGCTGTCTCCTGGCAAGATTGCACAATCGGTAGGTTGGCGTAGAGCCCCAACCTGGGGTTGTGTGCGCGGTGCGGTGTTCGGATCTAATCCGGCACACCGCACCGCGTCTAGTTTGTGTGGTACCCCTTCCACGGTACTCCGTGGTGTTGACGGAGGGCTTTCGTTGCGGTCGGAGAACGTGCTCGAAATGCAGGGTATCTGCAAGGCCTTTCCAGGGGTCAGGGCTCTGCATAACGTAGACTTCGAGCTCCGAAAGGGTGAGATCCATGCCCTTATGGGCGAAAACGGAGCGGGCAAGTCCACGCTGATAAAGGTCATGACCGGGGTTTACGAAAAGGACGCCGGTCGGATTGCCATAGGTGGAAGGCCGATCCACTTCAGGTCGCCGCAGGACGCGCAAAACATCGGAATCGGCACAGTCTATCAGGAAATAACGCTTTGCCCCAATCTCACCGTCGCGGAGAATATGTTTATCGGTCGCGGCCGATACGCTTTCGTTCAATGGAAGCGGATGAACACAAAGACGACACAACTGCTGAAGTCCCTCGGTATTCCAGCGAGGCCGACCCAACAGCTCTCGAGCTGTTCGCTTGCGGTCCAGCAGATGATTGCGATTGCCCGCGCGATCGAAATGGACTGCAAGATTCTCATCTTGGACGAGCCGACGTCCTCACTTGACGAGGACGAGGTAAGAAAGCTCTTCGATCTCATGCGCGAACTGAAGTCGAGGGACGTGGGGATCATTTTCATAACCCACTTTCTCGATCAGGTATATGAAATCAGCGACAGGATTACGGTGCTTCGCAATGGAGAGTTGGTCGGCGAATACGAAGCATCTTCGCTTCCCCAGATCGAACTTGTCTCGAAGATGATGGGAAAGGCACTGGGTGATGTCGCAACGATGAGAAAACATGAGCCGATTGCACCCGGCAGCGGTGTGCCAGTTTTCGAAGGGACAGCGCTTTCGAGCGACGCCGGGGTAAGGCCCTTCAACTTCACCATACAAAAAGGCGAGGTGAACGGGTTCGCCGGGCTGCTCGGCTCCGGGCGCAGCGAGAGTGCTCGCGCAATCTTCGCCGCCGACAAGGTGACAGGCGGTGAAGTCAAAATGAACGGTAAGAGAGTGAAGATCAGCGCGCCCCTGCACGCAATGAAACAGGGAATCGGCTATCTACCAGAGGACCGCAAGGGCGACGGAATTGTCGCCGAGCTTTCGGTGCGCGACAACATCATTCTGGCCTTGCAGGTCATGAAAGGCTTTCTTAGGCCTCTTTCGCGGAAACAGGCGGACGCATTTTCCGAACAATATATACAGAGTCTGAACATCAGGACCCCGTCCACCAACACGCCCGTCAAATCTCTTTCCGGCGGCAACCAGCAGAAGGTCATTCTGGCCCGGTGGCTGCTCACCCACCCCGAGTACCTGATCCTCGATGAACCCACACGGGGAATCGATGTCGGAACCAAGGTGGAGATTCAAAAGCTTGTTCTCAAGCTCGCCGAAGACGGAGTCAGCGTGACATTCATATCTTCGGAAATTGAGGAAATGCTTCGAACCTGCTCTCGATTGATCGTCATGAAGGACCGTGAAATTGTCGGGGAACTTTCCGGAATGAATCTGACGCAAAGCGATGTCATGCACGTGATAGCCCGGGGGGCAGTGTGAGCAAGGTCAGGGCGAAAGCACAACTCCACGGAGTACCGTGGAAGGGATCTCATCTATTCCTTCCCCTTTCGGTTCTGGCGCTCCTCACCGTGATTAATCTGATAAAGGGCGCCGATTACTTCAGCATATCCGTGATAAACGGAGCATTGTACGGGAACATACCGAATATTTTGTTTGGCGCCTCGGAGTTGGTTATTCTGGCAATAGGTATGACCTTGGTTACAGCGTCCTCACGCGGACAGGACATAAGCGTGGGTGTGGCCGCCGCCATTACTTCCGCCGTACTTGTCCAGGTCCTCCTCCGTGCCGGTGGTATTACGTGGTTGACCATAGTTGCGGGCTTCCTCGCAAGTTGCGTGGTCGGGATAGTCATCGGCGCATTCAACGGTTCCCTGGTTTCGATATTCAGGGTTCAGCCAATGGTCGCGACCCTCATATTGTTCACGGCGGGCAGGTCCATCGCCTTCATGATTGACGGCAAATTGTCTCCCGTGCTGGCGAACGATCTGACAAGTCAAATCGGCGGCGTCATACCGGGAGTGCCAATCCAGACTCCAATAATCCTGACCGTCGTCTTCATCGCGTTCGTCGCGGTGTTCCTCAAGACAACGAACCTCAAGCTCTATGCGGAGTCTGTGGGAATCAACGAAAAGGCTGCGCGTCTCAACGGTATCGACCCGGCAAAGCTCAAGTTCTTGACCTACATGATTCTCGGAGTCTGCACCGCGGTCGCAGGTTTCATCGCAGTTACCAAGGCAGGGCGCCACGACAGCGTCAATCTTCTCAAGTTTGTCGAGATGGACGCGATTCTCGCCGTAGCAATAGGCGGAAACGCGCTGAGCGGCGGAAAGTTCAGCATCTCTGGTTCTATTATCGGCGCGTACACCATAGAGGTGCTGAACAGGACCCTGCTCAGGCTGGAGGTAGGCACCGAGACGATCAAGGCCTTCAAGGCGGTGTTCATTATCTTTCTCATGATAGTTGCATCGCCTGTGATCAGGAGCTTTGCCGCGAAAGCCCTGAGATTGGTGCGAGCCAGGGCAGAGAGCGGCACCGTACCAGAGACAGGTGCACCAGACGCTGCAGCGGTTTCCAACCCGGAGGACACTCCAGCGAAGAAGGAGGTGTAGGGTGCGATCTCTGAATGCGGCCAAACCAAGAGTTGGCGTAAAGCCCCAACCTAGGGATGCACTGTCGAATTCGAATCTTCTGTTTCTCATCGCCGCGGTCATATTTGTACTGATGTACGGGTTCGCCATTCTAAGTTATCCGGGCAGTTTCCTGCAGTTTCAGACCTTCTTTGACCTGTTCAGCCTGAATGCTCCGCTCATCATCATAACGCTGGGTATGAGTATCGTTATGATCGGAGGCGGCATAGACATTTCCGTCGGTGCGGTGACTGGCCTGGTAACCATGTGCTGTGCCGTATTGCTGGAATCGGTAATGGGGAGCGTTGGCGGTGCCATAGTTCTTGCGCTGGGCATAGGTATCGCGTTTGGTCTCTTGCAGGGATTTCTCATTTCCTATCTTGAGATACAGCCATTTATCATAACGCTGGCAGGGATGTTCTTGGCGAATGGACTGTTGACGACAATCCACAAAGATCCGCTCAACGTGACCCTGCCGGCTTTCGTTTCCTTGCGGGATTTTGAAATAGTGATTCCTTGGCTTGGCACGAACAACAGGCTGGGCAATTTTATCCCGCTTGAAATCAAAACCGGCGCCGTCGTTGTGGTGGTCCTTGTTGTCCTCCTCGTCGTCCTTATGAAGTGGTCGCGTTTCGGGCGCAATCTCTACGCCGTTGGCGGCAATAGTCAGAGCGCTCTGATGCTTGGCATCAACGTAAGGAGAACAAAATTCTACTCATACCTGCTCTGCGGATTGCTGTCTGGTATAGCCGGCTTTGTGTACATCATGACAACAGGAGCTGGCAATGTCGGAAACGCGGCGGGATTCGAAATGAAAGCAATAGCCGCGTCTATAATAGGCGGCACGATGCTCACCGGCGGCGTGGGGAACCTGTTTGGCTCGCCAGTAGGCGCACTGACCCTTCTGACAATCAACGAACTGATCCGCGCGGCGGGTGTCAACTCCAACTTTCAGGCGATTGTAAGCGGGCTCTTGCTGTACATCTTCATTGTGCTGCAAAGCGTCGTTGTGTGGCTACGTGGCAAAGGGAAATTCAGACTTGCTCTACCGTCCTGGCTGATGCCGGGCAAAAAAGAGGTCGAGAACCTGGGGTAGGCCGAAAGGGCCTTCCGGTGCGGATCACCACGGCCGAGGAGGTCTTCCCGGCCGAGGTGGCGCGAAAGGTCCTCCCGAGCCGCAAGTACTGATTTCGCCGCAACGTCTATTTCACTTTGCAAGACATCGAGCGCGTTCCCGCAGTAGATCCGGCTGTGGGGTCTCTCCTGTCTTCCCATGGCCTAGGTCCTTCTGGATGAAGCGCTCCAACAGCCGCCGTTGACGGGCCGCGTGCTCGGGCCCGATCTGCTTCCCCTCTGCCAACTTCATAGTGCACCAGGGGCAGACCGGAGGCTTGCCAGCTTCCCACACGAAGAAGTCCTTCGAATACTCGCGGACAGTTGGCCCGCCCTTCTCTATGTCGGCCTTCTTGATCGGTGACTTGCCTTCGACCGCGGCGTGTTCGATGACAGCGAGTTTCTGAATAGCGCGCTTCTCGGCCGCCCCGGAATCCGTGCAGCCCGTGGACTCCCATTCCCCGCCTGGTTGCTTCATGTAATAGACGCCGCCTCGATCCCTGCGGCACCAAAGACGGAACAACTTCGAATTGCGAGCCATAGGCCCTCCCCGATTTCGTCAACCAATTGTATACCGCAGTTTGGGATGAAAGGCCGTAGAAAGCTAAGTCTTTGTAAATAATAAAATTGACAGCCACCTCTCGGACTTGAACCGAGAACCTTCCGCTTTCCCGACCGACCGACTCCTGCCGTTCTCCTGGGTCGACTTGCTGTAAGGTCAGATTTTCAACGGAAGGGAATCAGCAGATACATGATGCAACTGACCCCCGAGTGGCCTTGTTTCGCGCTACTAGTCGACCCGCTGGACGCGAACGCGGCTACCTACTACGAAGGCTTCGGGTTTGCAAGGTTTTGCGCCGAATCCACTTCCGGAACGCCACCTTTCGGAGTTCCAAGGATGTATTTACCGATAGCGACTATCAGGGACGGACGACTTTCGGTCTCCGCACCGCCGACCGATGGCCCAGTACGTCCCCCCCCTATAGGCCTCGAGTGCGTGCCCATCGCGTCTTGGCGGCTCCCTATGTTCGAAGACATTGTTTTCTGTGCTACCTTCACGTCCGCCAGTTGCTCCGGTGCGGCATAGTCGTAGTTGTAGGACATCGCCAGAGTCTTGTGGGCGGTGCAGGGCCCGGACATGGGCGTCAGCTCCCATCAGCAGCGGTGCCCGAAGGGCAATGACGGCAACTAGCCTGCGGTTGACAAGTGGTTGATGAAATGCACGTCACCCTAAATCCTGTATATCTGATTTTGGAGGAAAAGGGCTGGAAAACACCCTACATATCTCCAATATCTGTTGGCGTTCCGTTTTGTAATCTCGAGGTTCTCGGTCAAGTCCGAGAGGTGGCTTTTAATGTTCTGTCTTTCAGAAAAGTTTGAGGAGGCGCATTTCCTTGAAGAAATCCAAGATTCGGCGGCGCCAGAAGACACCGAGCAAATGGACTGCCCCGATTAAAAGGACGGAGGTTCTGGGAAGTAAGAGCCATGAGAGGGGGTTTGTGCATCAAATTCTAGGTCGACCACCGATGGCCAATTTCTTGACTCGTATCCAAACGCGATCGACCTTCCCTTAAAAAGTTCTTGACAACTGGGTCTTGAGGTTTATTATGCCAAAGAAGTCACAGATTCAACTCTCGTGACTTCAATCGAGAAACCCAAAGAGGAGGCGGGAATGAAATCAAGAGTTCTGGTGATTCTGACAGCCGCACTGTTGATTTTCAGTGCTGTGTGGGCTAGCGGGGCTGAGAAGAAGCTGCGCATCGCGTACATCACGAACGGACCGTACAACTTCTGGACCTATTCCGCGGCGGCAGTGAAAGTACTGGAAAAGGACCTCAACATCGACATCGACTTCCTGGAGCCTCCGCAGGGTCTTGCCGAAGAGCAGAAGCGCTTCATCGAAACAGAAGTCGCCCGCGGCGTCGACGGGATCGCAATTAGCGTCGTTGACCCCGACAACGCGACGCCATTCCTGAACGACGTCATGAAGAAGGTGCCGATGGTCATGTTCGACAGCGACGCGCCGAACAGCGATCGGCTCGCTTACGTCGGCATGAGCAACTACGCAACCGGGCGCATGGCCGGCAAGGCCGTCACGGAGGTCCTTCCCAGCGGCGGCGGCTTCGCGATCATCGTCGGCCGCATGGACGCGCAGAACGCGATCGAACGGCGCCAGGGGATGATCGACGAGCTGAACGGCAAGGCCTACGCGCCGCAGTACCCCGGCGAGATGACTCCCAACACCCCCAACATCGCGTTGGGCGGCGGCAAGTGGACGCTTCTCGACACGCGGACCGACGGCGGCGACCAGTCGATGGAGAAGTCCAACGCGGAAGACGCCATCCTGAAGTTCCCCCAGATGAAGCTCATGGTCGGCATGTGGAGCTACAGCTCGCCGGCCGTCCTCAGCGCGCTATCTGACGCGAAGCTCTTCAAGAAGATGAAGATGATGGGCTTCGACATGGAGCCCGAGCTTCTCCAGGCGGTCAAGGATGGGAATGCGTACGCGGCGTTCGGGCAGGATCCCTTCCAGTACGCGGTGCAGTCCATTACGATTCTTGCGAAGGTTGCCCGCCACCAGGATCCCAAGATCCCGGCGGACAAGCTCGTGGACGTGCCGGCCATCAAGATCACGCAGAAGAACATCGACGCGGTGTGGGCGAAGTACAAGCAGCAAGTGTCCAGCGGAGCCGCGTACCTGAAGGCGACTGCCTCGAACTAGCAGGTCCGCTTTCAGACATCTGATCTGCACGAACATCTGTTTGACGGGGAGCCGGCCGGCAATCCGGCCGGCTCCCTTCTTTCATGAGCACCGGCGTGTGACGGAGCGCGATCCTCGGATTCCAGGTAGGCCCACAGTGCATGATGTCGAAGGAACAAGACACGAGAAGGGAACCTCGCCCGCCAGGGCCGGGACCCCGGGGGGCGTCGCGGAGAGCGGCGTGCGCATCCTCGAGGTCGGGCGTATCTCCAAGACCTTTCCGGGCGTGCGCGCCCTGGACGATGTGAGCATTGAGCTTCGGCGCGGGGAGGTCCTGGCCATCGTCGGCGAGAACGGGGCCGGCAAGAGCACGCTGATGAAGATCCTCGCCGGCGTCTATTTCCCCGATCACGGTGAAATCAAGCTGGACGGCCAGGCGGTGACCATCGATTCGGTGGAAAAGGCGACGGCGCTGGGAATCGCCCTGGTGCACCAGGAGCTCAATCTCTGCAACAACCTGACGGTGGCCGGGAACGTCTTCCTCGGCCGGGAGCCGAAAAGAAAAGGTATGCGGCTGCTCGACGAGAAGAAGCTCAACGCCGATGCAGGGAGGGTTCTCGAAAAAGTGGGACTGAAGGTCCCGGCCACGACCGTCCTGAAGGAGCTCCCCATCGGGGCACAGCAGCTCGTGGAGATCTCCAAGGCGCTGTCGATCGATGCGAAAATCATCATGTTCGACGAGCCGACCAGCAGTCTCTCCGAGCACGAGACCCGGCACCTGTTCCAGGTCATCCGGGACCTGAGCTCCCACGGCGTGAGCTGCATCTACATCTCCCACCGCCTGGGCGAGGTCACGGAGGTTGCGGATCGGGTCATCGTGCTGCGCGACGGCAAGATTTCCGGCAGCCTGGAAAAGGAAGAGGTCAGCCGGGAGGCGATGATCCGGCTGATGGTCGGGCGCACCATCAGCAAGCTGTACCAGAAGGACCACACGGTCGGGGAAAAGGTCCGCCTGGAGCTGCGTGACTTCCTGGTGCCCAAGCGGGCCGCCGCGCCCATCAACCTCCGCATACGGGCGGGAGAGATCGTCGTCCTCTCCGGCCTCGTCGGCGCGGGGCGAACGGAGCTCCTGCAGGCCATCTTCGGGGTGGACAAGGCGTGGGGCGGCAAGGTCTTCATCGACGGACAGGAAATCCCCATCACGAAGCCGCTGGATGCCATCCGCACCGGCATGATGCTGCTGCCCGAAGATCGAAAGCTCAACGGCCTGATGGTCGAAATGGAAGTGGACAACAATATCGCGCTTCCGGGTCTCAAGGACCATCTTTCCAACAGCGGCATCGTCGACCGCCGGCGGGTGAAGGTCCTCGTCGACAGGATGGTCAAGAGGCTCGACATCCGCCTCTACACGACGGCGCAGAAGGCCGGGTCGCTGTCGGGCGGGAACCAGCAGAAGGTGGTGCTCGCCAAGTGGCTGTCCATGGAGCCGAAGGTGCTGCTGCTGGACGAGCCGACAAGGGGCATCGACGTCAACGCGAAGGCTGAAATCTACAAGCTCCTGGAGGGGCTGGCCGCGGAGGGCGTCGCCATCCTGGCGGCGTCCAGCGAAATGCAGGAGGTCCTCGGCATCGCCGACCGGATCGTCGTGATGAGCGAAGGACGGGTCACCGGAGAACTGGATCCACGTCAGTGCAGTGAAGAGGACGTCATGAAACTTGCCACGGAGAGAGCCGCCGTATGAACAACATTTCCACTAACCGCTACATGAAGAGCCTGCGCCGCGTCGGGGGGGTCGGGCTGCTGCTGGTGGTCATCATCGTGGTCACCGCGGTGATCAATATCTCGTTTCTCAGCCCCTACAACGTGATGAACATCCTTCGGTGGACCGGGCTTTTCGGCATCCTGAGCCTCGGCACCGCGTTTGTCATCATCACCGGGGGCATCGACCTGTCGATCGGTTCGGTGGTGGGGCTCGCCGGATCCCTGGCTACCCTCCTGATGACCAAGATGGGAACCCCGGTGTACCTGTCGGTCATCATCGTGATAGCGATGGGTGCGGCCATTGGCCTGTTCCACGGGCTCCTGATCACGAAGATACGCCTCGAGCCCTTCGTCGTGACGCTCTGCGGGCTTTTCCTCTACCGCGGCCTCTCGCGGTTCATCACGGGCGACCGGACGGTGGGGTATGGGACCGGCTTCAGCGGCCTGCGGTTCGTGGACAACGGCAGCATCCCGGCGGCCTTCTGGCCCAAGGGCGTGACCCCGCCGCACTTCATCGTGAATTGGTCGCTGCCAATGCCATTCCTGCTCCTCATCGTGCTGGCCATCGTGCTGGCCATCGTGCTCAACAAGAGCGTCTACGGGCAGCACCTCAAGGCCACCGGGCGCAACGAGAGCGCGGCGCGCTTCAGCGGCGTGCACACTCACAATACCATCATCGTCTCCTACGTCCTCTCGTCGGCATTCGCCGCTTTCGGCGGCATCCTGTTCTCCCTGGACCTGAACTCCGTCCAGCCCTCCTCGCTGGGCAGCATGTACGAGTTGTACGCGATAGCAGGGTGCGTGGTCGGCGGCGTCAGCCTCCGCGGAGGCGAGGGGTCGATCGTCGGGGTCCTCCTCGGCGTGGCCATTGTCCGTGTCCTCTACAACGCGATCAACATCGCCGGCGTATCCACACAGCTCGAGTCTCTGGTTCTCGGCTTGGTGGTCCTGATCGGCGCGTCCGTCGACGAGGTGGCCCGGATGATCGCGGCCCGCAGGAAGGTCCAGGAGTCCATGGCGCTCGCCAGAAAGGCTGCGAAAGAGAACGCCGCGGCGAGTTGAGTCTTGCCCATAGATAGGAAATAAGACAATGGCACATTTTCTTGGAAAAGAATGGACAAAGTCGGAACTGCGGAAACACCTGTCGAACATAGCCGCGGTCGCGGGAGCCGTTCCGTTTGAATACACCGACGGGAAGGCGCACGGTGTCCGCGGCATCGCGGTGACCACCGGTTCCGGCCTCTCTTTCGACGTGCTGCCCGGCCGGGCAATGGACATCTATGGCTGCAGGTTCAACGGAATCCCGCTGCATTTTTCTTCTTCCACGGGTGTGACCGCCCCTGCCTACTACGAGGAGCCAGGCCTTCGCTGGCTTCGCACATTCTTCGGTGGACTCCTGTCCACCTGCGGGATCACCTACAGCGGAGCCCCCTGCACCGACCTGGGCGAGACGCTCGGGCTACACGGTCGCATTGGCAACGCCGGCGCGGAAAACCTCCGCGTCTGCGAAGAGTGGGACGGGGACGACTACCGGATTACCGTCGGCGGCAGGATGCGTGAAGCATCGGTGATGGGAGAAAACCTCGCCCTCACGCGGACGATCACCACGATGCTCGGCGCGAAAAGCATCAGGATAGAAGATACGATCGAGAATCTCGGTTTCTCGGCGCAGCCTCTCCAGATGCTTTATCACTTCAACTTCGGGTTCCCTCTGCTCTCGGAACGCAGCCACCTGGTCGCGCCCATCATCTCCACGGTGCCGAGAGACGATCAGGCCGCGGCGGACAAAGGCGTTGCCGAGTGCCGCGACTTTTCCGTTCCGATTCAAGGGTACACGGAGAAGGTTTTCTTTCACGATATGGCGACCGACGGCAAAGGGCGCACCTTCGTTGCCCTGATCAACCCGTCGGTCGGCGGGGTGCCGATGGGCGTCGTTTTGCGGTACGATAAAAAGGCGCTTCCGAAGCTCACCCAATGGAAGATGATCGGCACTGACTGCTACGTGTGCGGACTCGAGCCCGGCACGGCAAATCCCGTCGGACGGGCGGCGGCGCGCGCCCAGGGCGAGCTGATGACCCTGGCCCCCCAATCAGTCCATCACGTGGCGGTGGACTTCGAGGTGCTCGACTCTAGGGAAGAGCTGGTGTCGATCGAAGCAGAAGCGCAGAAACTGGCTTCTGCATAGGTCCACGCCCGTGTCCGAAACGGCGATCCCGCACGGTCACCGTGCGCAACCACCCTATCGACAGAAAACGCAACAAGGAGTGAACGGCCATGAACAAGAACGAGATCGCCGAAGTCGTAAAGAGAGAGATCGATCGCACCGGAGGCGTACTGCGGCTCCGTCCCTGCTGGATCGCGCGCACTTTTCTCGAACCGGGGAAACGGCTTGGTTTGCGGGAGGAGGAGTACAACGTCGGCAAGCGCGGCTGGATCTGCGAGCGCTGGCTCGGATCGGAAACCCTCGCGGACAACGAGGTGAAGGCGGAGAACGAAGGGCTCTCCTTCCTCGACATCGCTGGCACCGAAATCATCCTGCGTGACGCAGTCCAGACTGCCGGCGATCTGATCATGGGCAAGGAGTATGCGGCAAAGCACCAGACTCTCGGCCGCCTCGCAAAGATCTTCGATTACAAGGAAAGGATCTTCTATCACATTCACCAGACGCAGGAGGAGGCCTCAAAAGTCGGCGCCACCTCCAAGGAGGAGGCCTACTATTTTCCAAAGGGCGTCGATATGGGGCCGCACCCGGAAACCTTCTTCGGCGTTCATCCCTACATCGTCGAGCAGAAGAGGCAGTACGAGATCCTCCTTCCCTACCTGGAGAAATGGGACAGCGAGCTGATCCTCCAGCAC
>JBEKVA010000097.1:0-11934 GCA_049514475.1 Spirochaetia bacterium | reverse complement strand
CCGCCGGACATCGTGGCGAAGTATCCGGCAATCGGTGAGCAGTCACGGCGGCTCCTCGCGGGACAGCTGTACACGAAGGAGTTCCTGTCGTCGATAGAAGGGGCGTTGGAGAGCTATCGGCAGGCCCACTCGTCGGGCAGATGAAAAGGCCCGATCGCACCCCCGCGATGCCCCAGCCGACGACCTTCGAGCGGGC
Source organism: Spirochaetia bacterium (assembly GCA_049514475.1). Taxonomy (GTDB): domain Bacteria; phylum Spirochaetota; class Spirochaetia; order SZUA-6; family Fen-1364; genus Fen-1364. Next base: position 11,738 of record JBEKVA010000097.1, on the reverse strand, counting down.
GCTGGCACGCCTCGATCGCGGACTGACCATCGGGGTGACATCCCTCCTGGTCTGTGCATTCGCGATCATGCTGGGACTCGCCGTGCTGCAGCTCCTGCTGCGCGGCACGCTTCACTACAGCATTTCGTGGGGTGACATCGCAGCCCGCCAGCTTGTCATCTGGGTGGGGTTCCTCGGCGCCTACCTGGCCACCCGCGGGGGAAAGCATTTCCGCATCGACGTGCTGAGCCGGCTCTTCCCCCCGAGGGCGCGCGCGTGGATCACGGCGCTCTCAGACCTCTTTGCCGCCGTGGTGTGCCTGTTCCTCGTGAAGGCAGGGGTGACGTTCGTGACGACCGGGCTCGATCCGAAGGCCGTCCTGTTCCTCGGGATCCCGCAGACCGCTGCCGCCCTGATCGTGCCCGCGGGCTTCGCCCTGATCGCGCTGCAGCTTCTCCTGCGCATGATAGAAAGCGCCGCGAAAGCGGTGCGCGGCCTCCCGCCGCAGGGGACCGACTGAGATGGCAGCGGGGATCGCGATTGCCCTCCTGGTGCTGATGGCCCTGGCCGGCGCGCCGCTCTTCGCGGTCATCGCCGCCATCGGCCTCCTTGCCTTCAACGCGGCGGGTATCGACACCGCTGCCCTCATCGCGGAGCTCTACCGGCTGGTGGACTTTCCCGCCCTCATCGCCATCCCGCTGTTCACCTTCGGCGGGTTCATACTCGCGGAAAGCCAGGCCCCGCGAAGGCTGGTCAGCCTTGCGCAGGCCCTCTTCGGCTGGGTCCCGGGGGGCTTTGCCGTGGTGGCGATCATCACCACCGCGATATTCACGGCGTTCAGCGGGGCATCGGGGGTGACCATCATCGCCCTCGGCGGGCTCATCTTTCCCGCGCTGGTCAAGCAGGGCTATCCGCGGGATTTCTCCCTCGGACTGATGACCACCTCGGGGAGCCTCGGGCTGCTCTTCCCGCCCTCCCTTCCGATCATCCTGTACAGCATTGTTGCCGGCGTCAGCATCGACAAGCTGTTCCTCGCAGGCCTTGTGCCGGGGGTGCTTCTGGTGCTGATCCTCTCAGCCTACAGCATCAGGATGGGTGTCACGGCAAAGGTGCCGCGGATGCCTTTCACAATCAGGGGGGCCTGGAAGGCGCTGAAGGAGGCGGCGTGGGAGGCGCCGCTGCCCGTGCTGGTGATCGGCGGGATCTACGGGGGGCTTTTCACCGCGACAGAGGCCGCCGCCATCACGGCGATCTACGTGCTCATAGTGGAGGTTTTCATCCGCCGCGACATAAGCCTGTTCCCCGGCCTGCCGCGGGTGGTGCGGGACAGCATGGTGCTGGTCGGGGCCATCCTGGTCATGCTCGGCGCGGCCATGGGGCTGACGAGCTGGATCATTGATCAGCAGATCCCGATGCAGCTTTTCGCGTTCATCAGCCGCTACGTGAGCAGCAAGCTGGTGTTCCTCATCATCCTGAACCTGTTCATACTGGTGATGAACATGGTGGAAATCTTCTCCGCCATCATCATCGTGGTGCCGATCATCGTGCCGGTTGCCCTGCGCTACGGCGTGGACCCCGTGCACCTGGGCATCATATTCCTGTTGAACCTGGAAATCGGCTACATGACCCCGCCGCTGGGGTTGAACCTTTTCCTGGCAAGCATCCGCTTCAACACGCCCCTGCCCCGCATCTACAGGACCGCGCTCCCTTACCTTGCGATTCTCTTCGCGGTCCTCCTGCTTGTCACCTACGTGCCGGCGCTCAGCCTGATGTTCACCGGGGGGAGATAGGGCGCGTCGGACGCCGTGCAGAGTACCGCTCTGATCCTGAGCGCGGAGTACCGCTTGTCGGAATCAGTGCGGAGTACGCGTTCTAATCCTGGGCGCGGGGTACCGCTTGTCGGAGTTAGTCGAAGGAGTAGCCCACCTCCTGGTACTTTGCGCGCATCTCCTTCACCTCGTCGCCCACGAACTTCTTCTCGATGAGGCACTTCTTGAACAGCTCGGCTATGCGCTCCATCTCGGGTTCCTTCATGCCGATGCGAGTCATCTCCTGCACGCCAAGGCGGATGCCGGCAGGATTGGTGACACGGTCGAGGGGCTCGTTGGGAAGGAGGTTCATGTTGGCGATGATCCTGTTGTCCTTCAGGTCCCGCGCCGCGGCATCCCCGCCGCCGAAATCGCTCATGTCGATGGCCACCTGGTGGCTCTCGGTGAACCCGAACTGCTCCGCCTGGACCTTGAAGCCGAACTCATAGAGCTTGCGGGCGAACTGCTTCGCGTTTGCCACGACCTGCCGCGCGTAGTCCACGCCGAACTCGAGCATCTCGTAGGTGGCGAATGTCAGGGCAACGAGCGTCTCCAGGTGGTGATTGGAGGAGGAGCCGGGGAAGGCGCCCTTGTCGATCTTGCGCCATTCCTCGTCATCGAGGTTGGAGAGGATCACACCGCGCTGGGAGCCGAAGAAGGTCTTGTGCGTGCTGCCCGTCACAAGCGGCGCGCCGTCACCCAGGGGGTCCTGGAACTGGTGACCGGCCACGAGACCCAGCACGTGGGCCGCATCGTAGATCAGGTGGATCCCCCTCTTCTTGCAGTAGGGGGCGATTTCCTTCACCGGCTCGGGAAAGAGAAACAGGCTCTTTCCCATGATCATGACCTTGGGCTCCAGCGCCTTCATGAGGTCCAGCGTGTGGTCGATGTCGATGTGCCAGCCGTCCGGGGTGAGGGGGAAGTTCACGATGTTCTTCGTGTACTTTCCCACCGACCCGGCCTTGTGGTGGCTGATGTGCCCGCCGGCGGGGGTGGAGTTGACCATGACCACGTCCCCGGGCCTGATGTAGCGGCTGAAGACCGCGTCGTTGGCAATGGTGCCGCTGATGGGCCGCACGTCGCTGTGCTTGCAACGGAAGAGGCTCTTCATGTGCTGCTTCAGCAGGCTCTCGATCTCATCGATGATTTCCGTGCCCTGGTAGTAGCGCTCTCCGGGGTGGCCCTCGGCGTAGCGATGCGCGAAATCTGACCCCATGATTCCGCGCACGCGCTTGCTGGTCACGTTCTCGCTGGCGATCAGGTTGATGCAGGCGCCGCGCCAGTCGTTCTGATCTTTCACCAGCGCTTCTATGTGGGCCGCGTTTCGTTCGTACATCCGTGTTCCTTTCAGCCGGCCGCCGCTTCCGCGCGCGGTCGATCGTGCGTCAGCGTCAATGCTTGAAGCTTCTCTGTCCCGTGAAGACCATGGCCACGCCGGCTTCGTTGCATGCCTCTATTGATTCGTAGTCCCGGTCCGAGCCTCCCGGATGCACGATGGCGGTGACACCTTCGCGGATGCCCACCTCCACCCCGTCACGGAAGGGAAAAAAGCCGTCGGAGACCATGCAGGAGCCGGCGATGCCGCCCTTCTGGCGCGCCACCTCCCGGTCGACCTCAGCCCGCGCCTCGGGCTTCTCCAGCGTGTTGTACGGGGTGGCGAATGTCTCCCATGCTATCCTGTCCGCCATCTTCCGATACGCCTTGTCGCGCGCAATCTCCGCCACGCCCACCCTGTCCTGCTCCCCTGTGCCAATGCCCACCGTGGCCCCGTCCTTCACGTAGAGGACCGAGTTGCTGGTGACCCCGCTCTCCACCAGCCAGCCGAAGAGGAGGTCATCAAGCTCCCGCTCGGTGGGGGAACGGGCCATGCGGTAGTCCTTTCCCTTGTGCGTTGCCTGGGCGGGAAGGAAATCCGCGGTCCGCAGGGTCCTGGGAATGAAGGCGGTCTGCGCCACGATGCCGCCGTCGATGAGGCTCTTGAAATCGACGTACCCTGCCCCGACGAACGACTCCAGGCGCGCCATCTCGCGGATGCGCATCACCCTGAGGTTCTTCCACTTCGCGAATATGTCCATGACCCCCGGGGCGAACTCGGGTGCCGCCACGACCTCCGCGTAGCTCTCGGAGATCAGAAGCGCGGTCTCCCTGTCCACTTCCCGGTTCAGCGCGATCGCCCCGCCGAACGCGGCAAGCCGGTCGGCCATGTGCGCCTTGTGGTACGCCGCGGCCAGCGTCGGTGCTTTCGCCGCGCCGCAGGGATTGTTGTGCTTCACGATGACGGCAAATGGAGTGCCGGTGAAGTAGCGCAGGATTCCCAGCGCGTTGTCCACGTCGGTGATGTTGATCTTGCCCGGGTGCTTTCCCGATTGCAGCAGCTCCACCTCGGAGACAAGGTGACGCCCCGCCTGCATCGTGATGGCGCCGCCCAGCGCGAGGTTGCCGTTCACCAGCCGGTAGAGCGCCGCTTCCTGCCCGGGGTTCTCCCCGTAGCGCAGCCCCTTCTCCTCCCCGTCGATGACCCAGGTGGCCTTCTCGTAGAGGAGCGTCTGCCTGCCCTGGTCTCCGACGAAGCTGATCTCCATGCGATCGGGAAAATGATCTTCCATGATGCGCCGATAGGCGCTCTTGAAATCGGGACCTGCCATGGCGTCAACCGCCCCCCGTCTTGGCGGCATCGCCGCCCGCTTTCACGGTATAGGGAGAGCGCGCCGCCGCGGGTGACGCCGCGCCAAGATAGTCTGCCACCGCGGCGTCGTACTGCGCCGTCAGGTGGAAGGCCTTTTGCGCCAGCGCGAACCGGGTCGACAGGCCGAGTGTGCCGTCCTTTGCAAGCTCCGCGGCCACGGAGATGTAGTCCGACGGGTCGGTGAGCACGGCGACCCTGTGGAAGTTCTTCGCCGCGGCGCGCACCATGCACGGTCCGCCGATGTCGATATTTCCCCGCGCATCCTCGAGGGTCGCCCCTGCACGCGCAATGGTTTCCCGAAAGGGATAGAGGTTTACCACCACCATGTCGATGGGGACTGCCGCGGTGCGCGCGAGGTCCTGCTGGTGAGCCGTGTTGTAGGTTTCGGAAAGCAGCCCGAGGTAGATCCTGAAGTCGAGGGTCTTCACCAGACCGCCCTGCATTTCGGGCTGGCCCGTGTAGTCGGACACCTGGCGCAGGCAGCGCGAGGCGGCGGCACCAAGAAGTGATGCCAGCGCGGTGTAGGTCCCGCCGGTGGAGAGGATCTGGATATCCGGGGCGGCTGCCAGGAGGGAGCGTACGAGACCGTCGAGGCCGCGCTTGTCCGAGACGCTCGCCAGGACGGTCTTCACCCGTACCCTGTCGTCAATTGTCCGGACCGTGTTGATGGCCATCGACTCCTCCGAGCCGCCCCTCGGGCGGGACTCTACGCCGCCCTTCGGGCGGGACTCTACGCCGGCATGCTATTGGTTTTGCGCTGAAGATGCAATAAGGCCCGCCGTCGGCGCGCTTTACAGCCCGGCAGGCGCGCGCTATCGTCTTTCGATGCTGCCGCGCGAAAGGGTCGAGGCTGCCCTTTCCTTCAGGACCCCTGATCGCATTCCGCTCCAGATAGCGCCGTCTCCCGCCGGACTGTACAAGCACGGCCAGAAACTGCTCGACCTTGCCCGCGCGTGCGGCCACGATTTCGGAGACGCCGCGCTGATGAAGCTCCCCGATCCTCCGCCCGCCGCCGACTTCGACCCTGACGGCCGCTACCATGCGCTGCGCACCGACCAGTGGGGAACCACCTGGGAGTACCGCATTTTCGGCATCTGGGGTCATCCCGTTGCCTGGCCGCTGAATGACCTCGCGGCTCTCCCGAGCTGGCACGCACCTGCTCCGCCGCCGGCGGCGGGTCCCGCGTTGGAGGCTGCCCTGCGTGCAGCGCAGGCGCACAGGGAGCAGTGGTATCTCATTGGCGAGGGAGGGGCCCTTTTCGAGACGCTGCGCTGGGTACGCCGCTTCGAGCTGATCCGGATGGACATCGAGGATGACACGCCTGAGATCAACAGGATTGCCGAGATCATCAACGACTACAACACGGCCCTCGCGCGTCACATCGTTCACCTGGGCTGCGATGCGATGTCATTCGGAGACGACCTGGGCACCCAGAATGCCCTCATGATCTCTCCGGCCGCATTCAGGCGATTCTTCAAGCCCCGCTACGCCGAGCTTTTTGCGCCGGTGAGAAACGCGGGGCGGGGCATCTTCTTCCATTCATGCGGCCAGGTCACGGAGGTGCTCTCCGACCTGCGGGACGTCGGGGTCACCGCGCTGTGGCCGCAGCTTCCCCTGTACGATCTTCGCGAGCTGGCCCGCAGGTGCCGCGACCTTCGCATCGCCGTGCAGCTGCACCCCGACCGGGGGGAGCTCATGCAGCATGGCACACCGCGGCAGGTGCGTGACTACGTGCTGCGTCTCCTGGACACCTTCGACACGGCGCACGGGGGGTCGTGGCTCTTCATCGAGATCGATCCCGGCTTCCCGTGGGAGAACGTCGAGGCGCTCTTCGCCGTGGCCATGGAAGTGAGAGACAGCCGATGAGCCCGGGCATTCGCGCCGCCGCTGGCCTCAGAGTTGCCGCTGGCCTGCGCACGGCCGCCGGCCACGTTGAATCTTTCATGGGCGCACGATAGAATCCGCGGGCAATGCGAAAACCCCCGCGCCGTTCCCTTATCACAGCCTCTGTCTATGGGGGTGTCCTTCTCCTGCTCCTCCTCCTTGCCTTTTTCAGCCGCGGCTTTTCCCAGACACTCGGGGATGCGCGGATCAGCGGCCGCTACGCGATATTTCCCCTTTTCCAGACCCGGGTGCTGAACACGCTCACCGTCACCTGGAACGGCATGTCCCTGCACTTTGCCCGGCGGATGACCCCGGCGCTCCAGGGGATCGAGACCGGCGATGCAGGCACTGACATCCTGTTCGCCGGCGATGCCCGGCTGTACCTGTCGGCGGATGCCGACACCGCGGGCTCACTCTCCCTTTCGGCGGCAGCCCCGGCGGCCGCGGGCGCCGCGCTCCTTGTGCCGTTCACCGTTTCGGGGGTCCCGGTGGAAGCCGCGGCGGAGTCCGCCCTCTCATGGAAACGCGCGGGCCAGCTCTACCTGTTGAGCCTGCCGGCCGGCGCGAAGGCGGATGCGGCGGCGCGCCTTCTCACCCTGCCGCTGGGCCAGGGTGCAGGGATGGCGACACTGAAGGTGGCAGGCGCCGCAATCGCATCAGCGCCGGCCCGCTCGGCGCCCGTCCCCGCGGCCGCAAAGCCGAAAGCGGCAAAACCGCCTGACGAGAAATCCATGCCGACCGCCGAGCAGCTGAAGGATGCGCTGGGGCGGTTCGTGGAGGCCGCGTACCTGGGCTGGACCCAGGACCGCTATTCAGCGGCAACGGGTCAGTGGAAGCTGGCCGACGGATCGCTGGGATTCTCCGCTGACATCGGGGTGCCCCTGCTCGCCGAAGCCGTTACGCGCGGTGCATGGCAGCGGGTCCAGCCCCTGTGGGCCGGTGCCGCGACGCAGCAGGCGCGCCGCGCCGGCGAGGCGCCCAGCCCCGGGGCGGAAAGCGCGTACCTCGGCGGTGTGCGCGAGTACCTGCGCTCGTTCTCCGCACGCCAGGCTGCCGATGCCGAGCGGGTGCGCGGGCTGCTCCAAAAGCCTGGCCCGTCGCTGCTCGCAGTAGCCGACCTGATCCCGCTGCTCCTGAGCACGGGAGGCACGGAGAGCGCTCAGGCGGCCGTGACATACCTGGCCTCGGTGAACCCGTCGGGCCTGGACGCCGCCTCCAGCCTGGCGCTCCTGGAAGACCTGCTCGACTACGGGGAGGCGGCAGGCGCCAACGATGCGGTCTCCCGCGAGCTGGGCGCGCTGATCACAGACAGGATACTCCCCTCGGTGAGCACCGCCGACTCCGGCGTGTTCCTTCTCACCGACACCGCCGGGCACTCGGATCTGCGTGCGAGTGTCCGCTGCGGCACGCTCCTGCTTCATGCGGGCACTCTGCTGAAAGACGCACTCGCATCTGCGGTGGGCCGTGGGCTCGTGGCGTCCGCCCTCGGCCTGGCTGACCCCGCGAGCATGCTCCCTGCATCCGTCACGATTTCTTCGGGCCGCATCGGCGCCCGCGAGGGTACGCTGGCACCCGAGTCTCTCTATGCCCTGCTGCCCCTCGATCGGCGTCTGCCGCGTCAGATCCCCGCCTCCTCCACGTTCGGCCCCGGGGCGTGGGTATGGACCGCGGCCCGCGTGGTGTCAGCGGAGGGATCGGACGAGGATGCGAAGATCGTCTTCTCTTACCCGGCGGGCATTCCCTATCATCTTGCCATCGTGGGAGTGAAGAGCTTCCACCTGCTGAGGCTGCACGGCATTCCTTGGCACGCGGACCCCGACTATGCGAAGTACTCCGACGGCTGGGCGTACGAGAGCTCAACGCGGACGCTGTACATGAAGATCACGGGAAAGGCCGAGCAGGAGGAAATAAGCATTCACTACTGATCGATTACTGGTCGGTGGCGAAAAGCGGCTCTTTCGACAGGCCGCCATCGGCTTCCATTGAGCAGTACAGGTCCCAGATCCTCTCCTGCAGCTCCTTCTTCAGCCGTTCTTTCTCGACGGAAAACGCATTGCTTGCGTCGAACCTGATCGGCTTCCCGATGCGTATCCTGCCGACCTTCTTGTTCACGGCAACCGGAAGGAACTGCACGGCCTTCATCGTCTTCTCGTAGTACAGCTTTGCCACGTGAGCGAAGCCCGTGCGGAACTCGCCCAGCACGTCATTGATCTTCCTGGTGGAGTCCTCGGCAAAGACGAGGATGTTCTTTCCCTGCTCCAGGAGCGCGAGGCTGGATTGCACGGTGTCCAGGATCTTCTTGCTCTTCACGTACACGGGAATGGCATCGATGTCCTTCATCAGCGCCACGCATACCCTGCCGATCACCTTGCCAAGGTACGAGCTGATCGGGGGCCGCAGGTGCAGCTCCTGCTCGAGGAACTCCGCCTGGATCCTCTTTGCCACCGTGGTGCGCTCGGTGACCTCGGATGCCACCCAGGGGTAAAGACGCATCGGCAGGGAGGTGATGACGGAGACAGGCCCGAATGAGCCTGCATGGTTTGCCACGAGGATCACGGGTTCTCCCTGCTTGAGATTCTGCGCCCCGCTCAAGTGGGACTTGAAAAAGAGGTGACGGATCACTTTGAAAAAGTATCTCGCAACCATTTCAATCACCGCGGCTGACGCTGCATAGACAGCCTATGTAAATACTATCTACTGCCTGCTTAGTTGTCAAGAAAAACGAAAGAGGAGTGGCGGCCTCCCGCCGCCTGTTTCAGGAAGGAAGCGGAGCGTTCGGCTCCTGATCGCGGCCCATCAGGGCGCGGAGCAGGAAGGGAATCGTGAGGAACAGGAAGAGGCAGACGGAAACCGCGATGATGCGAAGGATGCCGAACGCGCCCCAGATGCTGCTCACCGCCGCAGCGCCTCCGACAATGCCCACGGCGATCACGGCCACGACTTTTACCGCCCGCTGGCGGACGCGGATGAAGAGCGCCGTTGTCACCCCGAGCATCAGGAATATCAGGGCCATGGCGCTGTCCCACTTTGAGAAGCGCGTCTCGAGGCTGCGCAGCGCATCCAGGAGGAATCCCGCCGACTGTGACACGCTGATGATCCAGATCCCCAGCACCGGCAGCGGCAGGAGCATCAGGGACACGAGAATCCAGTCCTGGCGGGCCACCGTGATTGCGGTGGACGCAATAAGCCAGAGGGTGAAGGCGTACACGACCAGGAGGGCGGCAAGGTGCCACAGGGGGGCGGGGGTCCCCTGCCCCCTGAGGAAGTAGGAGATGGTGCGCGCCACGGGGTCGACCGAGAGGTAGCTGAAGATGAGAAGGGGAAGAACGGCGTACCCGATCCACGAATACAGCCAGGTGGACGCGCCGCTGCGCCAGCCCAGGAGGGAGATGATCACGATGGCTGCGAATGCGCCCCCCACCAGCACGGGATTGCGCCAGATGTGGGTGGCAAAAAGGGCGGCGACGATCAGATGCGGCTGGCAGCTGATGAGCGTCTCCGTCCAGCTCCCCCTGCTGTACGCCTCGTACATCATGCGGGCAATGCTCCGCGCATCCCCGAAAGAGAGCAGGGCCTCGCGGGTCGCCTCCTCCTCCTGCATCCCGTTGTCCTCGAGGTCGGAGACCTTCTCCTGGAAATGGGTATACAGCTCGCTTATGACGCGCCGCTCGGTGCGCGGATCGAGGTGAAGATGGGTTCGTACTTCGTCGAGATATACCCCGACCTCCGCCTGCATCATCTCCGTTCCCTATCCCTCCGTGGGCTTCATCACGAGAGCCATCGCGCTGGCAAAGCTCTGCCACATGACCAGCTTCTGCCCGAGGAGCTCACGCCCCTTCTCCGTCATCGTGTAGTAGCGGCGCTCCTGCCCGTTGGGAAGCTTTTTCCACTCCCCCTGGATGAGACCCTCGTTCTCCAGTTTGCGCAAGGCCGGGTACACCGTTCCTTCCTTGAACCTGAAATAGCCATGGCTCCTCTCCTCGATTTCCTTGATCAGCCGGTACCCGTAGGTTTGGCTGTGCTCGTTGATGAGGAAGAGCAGAAGAGAATCAGTGTTGCCGCGCAGGAGATCGGAGTCATATCCTCGGGAATGTTCCGCCATGAAAATACCCCTTCTTTTTGGACTCTTGATATAAAGGTAGCGACTGCCGCACAATTCTGTCAAGGAGCGTGCCCACCGCCGTGAAAGCCAAGAAACCCGCAGCCGTCAAAGCCGGAAAGCCATCCGTCGCGCGCACGAAGCTGGAGAAGGAGCTCCGTGAGGCCATCCACGAGGTCGACGAGGAAGGCCTGCTGTTTCTCCTGCGCCAGGCCCAGGTTCTCATTCACAACGCGCGGGTGGAGAGTCTCAACCGGGAGGCGCGGAAGGGAGATGGCGACGCCGACTCCCCTGCCGCCGCGGCAGCCCCCCGCCGGAGAAGCACCGCGGTATCCATCGAGGAGCAGGAGGACGGCAAGGCGATCTTCCTGAACATCGGCGACGCGCGGAAGGTGCTCAACACGGAGGAGATGCGCCGCATCGTCCGCATCTGCTATGCCGCGGAAACGAAAAGCGAGGCGCTGCGTCAGCTTTTCACCGTGCTTGCAAAGGAGCGAAAGGACATCCTCGCGGACGCGTTCATCGGCAACCCGGATAACCCGCTGCTGGAAACCCTGTTCAACACCGTGCGCGCGACCTATCGGTTGAAGGAACGATAGCGCGGGGGCGGTCGGGCATGGCGGGCCGCCGTGCCTGGCCGCAGCGGGGGGCCCGTCCGTGCCCCGGCGCTTGCAACGCTTCCGGATTCCCTCTATCGTGTCGATGCAATGCTGCACCAGGATATCCAGGGCAAGTACTTCCTCTCCTACGAGCACATCCACCTGAGCGTGCAGGCCCTGGCCGCAAGGATCGCGGCCTCGGGGTTCGACCCCGACCTGATCGTGGCCATCGGAACGGGGGGCTTCATCCCGGCCCGGATCCTGAAAACCTACATCAAGAAGCCGATCCTCACCGTCGGCATTTCCTACTACGGCCCCGACAACAAGCCCTCCGCGAGCCCGCGCACCATCCAGTGGATCGACGAGGTTGAGAAGAAGCTGTCCGGGAAAAAGGTGCTGCTGGTGGACGAGGTCGACGACTCCCGGGTCACCCTCGAGTATTGCCTTCGCGAGCTGCTCTGCCACAAGCCGCTGGAAATCGCCGTTGCCGTTCTGCACAACAAGAAGAAGGAAAAGCGCGGGATGATCCCCCCCGAGGTGCGCCGCTACTTCGCCGGGGAGGAGCTGGACGACAGGTGGATCTGCTATCCCTGGGACGCGCTGGACATTACCACCCACGAAAAGATCTCCCGCTCAGGCCTCGCCGCGCAGTAACCCGGTGCCGCCATGGGAATGGAAACATT